>NZ_JANLGG010000018.1:0-84193 GCF_024655735.1 Aeromicrobium sp. 50.2.37 | reverse complement strand
GGCCTGGAGCGACGCCGGCACGGACGCGGAGGCGGCGGCGCCGGCCAGCTCGTCGAAGAACGCGCCGGCCTCGGCCTGGCGGCGGGCCTGCTCGACCACCTCGACCACCTGGCGGCGCGCCGGGGTGTCGCCGGCGCGGATCCCGGAGCGCAGCGACTCGGTGTACCCGGCGAGCGCACCCGGCAGGTTGGTGAGCCGGGTGGCGACGTCGGACCAGCCGTCGACGTCGTCGAGCGGCATCAGGTCGAAGACGTCGCGCACGTTCTGCACGGGGGAGGCGATCACGTTGAGGTCGTTGCGCCAGGTGCCGGCGTCGTGCTCCTCGACGTGCAGGTCGAGCACCCGCACGAGCTCCGCGTGCGTGACGATGTCGACCGCGTCACGCGGCTCCACGTGGTCGAGCCGGCGACGCATGGCGCGAGCCGCGTCGGCGTACGCCTCGTGCCCCGACGGCGACAGGTCGGCGTACTCGCCCTCACGTCCGGGCCGGCCGAGGGAGACGTGCCACTCGGGCTCGTGCTCGAGCATCACGTCGAGCCACTCCTCGGCCAGCGCGTCGACGGCCGACGGGGCCCGGCCCCGCCCCTGCTGGCCCGGCTCTTGCCGCCCCGACACGTCAGCCACGACCGACCGCCTTCCTGATCCGGGCGACGAAGCGCCGCCACCGGGTGTTCTCGAGCGACTCGACACGGCGCGCCAGCGCGGCGACCGCGGCGGCGTTGGCGGTGTCACGGGCCTTCGCGTCGTCGGCCAGACGCGCGTGGCGGCTGCCGGCTCCGCGCCACGCAGGGTGCGGGAAGGGCGGCTCGTACCGCTGCGGGTGCCGCGTGATGTCGAGGACCATGCCCTCGCGCAGCCACTGCAGGCGCGCGGCCACCTGGTCGAGCCCCGGCGCCGCGAGCGTGTGCACCGCCGGTGGCAGGTCCACGGTGGCGAGGCGCTCGTCGAAGGACTCCGCGCTGGTGCCGGGCGACCAGCGATGGGTGAGGCCGTTGCGCTCCAGGAACGCGGTGTACCGGGCGAAGCCGGCCGGCAGCTCGGCGTGGAAGGCGTCGAGGTCGGCCCCGGCGTGCAGCTCGTCGGGGTGCAGCCCGGCGGTGGCCTCGTCGAACGCCGACACCACGCGGTGCGGCATGCGGTGGTACTCGGCCAGCTCGAGGGTCCGCGAGTCGTGCGCCAGCAGCACGGCCGGCGTGCCGCCGAGCAGCCCTGCCACGTTCCCGTGGAAGCGTGTGCCGTAGACGAAGTCGACCTGGGCGAGGTCGCGGTACCAGGTCCAGGTGTCGAGGTACAGCCGCAGCCGGTCCTGCTGGTAGAGCGGGTGGTGCAGGTGGACGGGCACGGCGGGGTCGTCGACGTGCGGGTGCGGGACGCCCCACAGCATGGCCCGCAGGTCGTGCGCGTCCTGGCCGACGGCCACCAGGTTGGGGTGCCGTTCGCCCTGCCGGGTGACGAAGTCGCCGATGCCCGGCACCTCGGGCGTGAAGTTGAGGGCCAGGGACGCGTCGTCGGCGACGGCAGCGACGCGCCGCTCCACGCGGTGATCCGGACCCCAGAGGAACAGCGAGGGGCAGCCGATGACGTCGACGACGTCGTCCCCGAACCCGAGGAGGGCCAGGTGGCGGCGGGTGAAGTCGCCACGCACCCCGATGGAGGCGGAGCGCTCGAGCACGGCGGAGACGAAGCGCCTCACGGGGTCGGCGATGTCCCCCAGGGACTCCGGACCCTCGCCGTGCGGTGCCTGCGAGCCGATGCCGACCACGGTGACGGGGATGGTGAGCTGCTCGACGAGCTCGGTGAGGGCCGTCAGGTGAGGCACGAACTGCGGTCGGAACGCGTTCGCCATGGGCACCACGAGGTGGTCGAACTCGGCGTTGATCCGCTCGGCGTCGCCGGGCTCGGGCGAGCGTCGCTCCGAGAGCGTGCTCGAGCTGACCAGCTCGGTGCCGTCGACGGCCAGGGACCGCCACACCGAGTGCTGGAAGAGGTAGTTGCCGGAGTTGGAGTTGAAGACGTCCTGGGTGAGGGTCGTCTCCGCGCCCACCGGGGTGAACGGGTCCTTGCCGGAGCGGACCAGCAGACGAGGCATGGCGCCAGTCTGTCAGAGGCCGTGCTCACGACGGCGGGGTCGCGCCGCGGTGCCCGAGAGGGTCAGAGGATGAAGCGGAACAGCGGGCTGTCGCTCTCGATCCGCTCGATGCGCGGCGGTGCGGCCTCCATGCGTTCGAGCAGGGCGGGCAGGTCGTCGGCGCGGGCCAGCTCGATGCCCACGAGGGCGGGGCCGGTCTCGCGGTTGCTGTGCTTGACGTACTCGAACAGGGCGATGTCGTCGTCGGGGCCGAGCACCTCGTCGAGGAAGCGTCGCAGCGCACCGGGCTCCTGCGCGAACTCGACGAGGAAGTAGTGCTTGCGGCCCTCGTGCACGAGGGAGCGCTCCACGACGTCGGCGTAGCGGCTGACGTCGTTGTTGCCACCGGACAGGATGCACAGCACGCGGGATCCGGGTTCCACCGTGAGCAGGGAGCCCAGCACCGACGTGGCGAGGGCGCCCGCGGGCTCGGCGATGATGCCGTCGCTCTGGTACAGCGCGAGCATCTCGCTGCACACCTGGCCCTCGGGGACGCCGAGCATCTGCACGGCCGTGGAGCCGTCGCCACGCACGGTGTCGAGGGTGTGCCGGCCCGCACGCCGCACCGCGGCGCCGTCGACGAAGGTGTCGATCTCGGGCAGCGTCACCGGCTCGCCGGCCGCGAGCGCCGCCGCCATGGACGTCGCCCCGGCCGGCTCCACGCCCACGACCCGGACCCCCGGATGGCGCTCGCGGAGCCAGGCCATGCTGCCGGCGAGGAGGCCGCCTCCGCCGACGGGCACGACGAGCACGTCGGGCACGGGCTCGCCCAGCCGCTGCAGCTGGTCGAACGCCTCCTGCACGACCGTGCCCTGCCCGGCGATCGTGCGCGGGTCGTCGAAGGCGGGCACCAGGGTGGCGCCGTCGAGCGCCTCCCGGGAGGCCGCCGCCGACACGTCGTCGTAGGTCTCGCCGTCGAGGATCATCTCGATGGCGTCGCCGCCGATGCTCGCGATCCGGTCGCGCTTCTGGTGGGGCGTCGTGCGGGGCAGGTGCACGCGGCCGCGCACGCCGAGCGCGGCGCACGCGAACGCCACGCCCTGGGCATGGTTCCCTGCGCTCGCGGTGACCACACCGGCCGCCCGTGCGGCGTCGTCGAGCTGCGCGATGAGGTTGTACGCACCCCGCGCCTTGTAGGAGCGCACGACCTGCAGGTCCTCACGCTTGAGCCAGACGTCGGCACCCGTGACGTCGCTCAGTCGCGTGTTGCGCTCGACGGGGGTGGCGGTCACCACGCCGGCCAGCCGTTCCGCGGCGGCCTCGACGTCGTCGGCCGTGACCAGGAGGCCGTCGGCCTCGGCCTGTGCGTCGGTGCTCATGGTGCTTGTCTACCCGACGTTATGCTCGCGGCGTGCCCCGCCCGCCCGTCCGCCGCCTCGTCCGCGGTGCCGTCGGCCGGGCCGCCCGTCGGGTCCGCGACCTCCGCGGGCCGACGCTGAGCGTGGTGATGCCGGTGTACCAGGGCGAGGAGCACCTGGCGGCGGCCCTGGAGTCGGTGCTCGGCCAGCGCTACCGCCACCTCGAGGTCGTGGTGGTCGACGACGGCTCGACGGACGGCAGCCGTGCCATCGCCGACGAGGTCGCGGCGCGCGACCCCCGCGTGGTCGTGCTCTCGCAGCCGAACGCGGGCCAGAGCGCGGCCCGCAACCGTGGTGTCGAGGTGGCCACCGGCACCTACCTCACGTTCGTCGACGCCGACGACGTCGTGACCCGCGAGGGTCTCGACGTGGCCGTGCGCGGGCTGGAGCGCAGCGGCTCCGACCTCGCCGTGCTGCCCTACCAGCGACTCGAGGGCGGGACCGTGGTGCGGCCCGCGCCCTGGATCCGGTCGCTGCACGCGCGACCGGTGGAGGGCGTCACGGTCGCCGAACGTCCCGACGTGCTCGTCCACGCCATCGCCTGCGCCAAGGTGTTCCGCCGCACCTTCTGGGACGCAGCCGGCCTCGCATTCCCTCCCGGGGTCATCTACGAGGACCAGATCCTCACGGCGCAGGCCTTCCGCGAGGCGGCCGCCATCGACGTGACCTCCACGATGGCCTACTCCTGGCGGCGGCAGGCGACCTCCACCTCGCAGGGGCAGGTGACCGTCGAGAACGTGACGGCCCGCATGGACGCCGCCGACGAGTCGCTCCGCCTGCTCGAGCCACTGCCCGCCGTCCGCGAGGAGCGGGCGCTGCAGCTGCTCAAGCACAACGTCCCCAACTCCACGCTCAAGCTCGAGCGGGCCGACGACGCCTACCTCGCGGTCCTCGTGGAGCGGGTCCCCCGGCTCGTGGCGGCGGTGGCCCCCGACCGCTACGCCCGCGAGGTGCCGGCGCAGCACCGCGTCATGAACGGCCTCCTGGAGCAGGCCCGCGCCACCGGCGACCTCGCCCCCGTCTGGCGGTTCGTGCGCGCGGAGGGTCTGCAGTCGCAGCTCTTCGCCCTGGTGGCCACGTCCGACGGCCCGGCGGTCGACCTGCCCGGGCGCCTCGCCGACGGCCTCGACCCCGTGACCTACCTGGCCACCGCCGAGCAGCTGAGGCTGCGCACCTCGGTACGCGAGGTCCTGGCCGGAGCGGACGAGCTCGTGGTCGACGTGCGGGCCTGGTTCCCCCACGCCGACGTGGCCGGCGCGGCCCTCACCGCACGCGTGCTGACGGGGCGCGACACGGCGGCCGGCGAGGTGGAGCGGACCGACGACGCCGCCGCCTTCACGTCGCGGGCGGGCACCGTCCGCGACTACCCGGGCTCGGGCTGGCGGCTGCGCTTCCCGCCCCCCGCGACCCGACGCTGCGAGCTGGTGCTGACGCTGACCGTCGACGGACCCGACGGCCTGCACCTCGAGGGTGTGCGGAGCCACCGGCTCACGCTGTGACCCTCGCCACCTCCGTGCCACTGTGCGCCGCCGGAGGACGGTCGTAGACTGACGACGTCAGCAGTCTGGTACCCGTTCGCGGGACTGGAACGAGAGGCACTCCCCATGACGCATCCACGTCAGCACGGCCCTGCGCGCGAGCGCTCGATCGGCACCGCGCGCGAGCGCTCGGTCAACACTGCGCGCGAGCGCACCACGTACGGCGTCGTCGGTGCCGGCCGGGTCGGCTCCGTCCTGGCCGCCCGGCTGCGCGCCGCCGGCCGCGACGTCGTGGGCATCAGCGCCCGCTCCGACGCCTCCGCCCTGCGCGCCCGCACCCTCGTTCCCGAGGTGCCGGTGCTGTCACCGGCCGAGGTCGCCGAGCACAGCGACGTGCTGGTGCTCGCGGTCCCCGACGACGCCCTCGTCGCCGTGTCCGAGGAGCTCTCGACGGTGCTGCGTCCCGGCCAGGTGGTCGTGCACACGAGCGGGCGGCACGGTCTCGACGCCCTCCGGTCCGCGACGCGGGTCGGCGCGCGCCCGGTGGCCCTGCACCCGGCCATGACGTTCACCGGCTCGTCGGTCGACCTGGGGCGCTCGTGCGCCATGGGGCTCACGGCCGGCGAGGCCGAGCGTGAGGTCGCCGAGGACCTCGCCGTCACCCTGGGGGGCACGCCGGTCTGGATCGACGACGCCGACCGGGTCCGCTACCACGCCGCGCTCAGCCACGGTGCCAACCACCTCGTCACGCTCGTCGCCCAGGCCCGCGAGCTGCTCCACGGCATCGGTGCCGGGGCCGAGGCCTCGCAGATCCTGCGCCCGCTGCTCGAGGCGGCTCTCGAGAACGCCCTCGACCTCGGTGACGCCGCGCTGACCGGGCCGATCGCGCGCGGTGACGTGACCACCGTCCGCGCCCACGTCGACGCGCTCGCCAGCGAGCCCGCCTCCACCCGGGACGCCTACGTCGCCATGGCCCACGCCACCACGGAGCGCGCCGCGGCCGACGGCCGGCTCGACCCCGCCACGGCGGCCGTGGTCGAGTCCGCCCTCGACGAGTCGGTGCTTCACGGGTCGGGGCTCCACGGGTCGGGATCGGCCGACGAGCAGCAGCACGCACGGACGGGTCTGACATGACCCCCGTCGTCGCCCGCACGCGGGCCGAGCTGCGTGCGGCTCTCGCAGGAGCCGAGCGCACGTCGTTCGTGCCCACCATGGGTGCGCTGCACGACGGCCACGCGCGCCTGATGCGGCACGCCCGCCCGCTCGGCGACACGCTCGTGGTGTCGATCTTCGTCAACCCCACCCAGTTCGGGCCGGGCGAGGATCTCGACGCCTACCCGCGCACCTTCGACGCCGACCTCGTCGTCTGCGAGCGCGAGGGCGTCGACGTCGTGTTCGCGCCCGACGTCGACGAGATGTACCCCGGTGGGCTCGGTGCCTTCCACCGCCCGGGGCCCGGCACCCCCGCCGGTGCCTCCCACCGCCCGGGGCCCGGCACCCCCGCCGGGGGCCCCGTGACCGTCGACCCCGGTCCGCTCGGGCAGCTGCTCGAGGGCGCCGCCCGCCCCACGCACTTCCGTGGTGTCCTCACCGTGGTCGCCAAGCTGTTCGCCCTCGTGCGTCCCGACGTCGCCGTCTTCGGCGAGAAGGACTTCCAGCAGCTGGCGCTGATCCGCCGCATGGTGCGCGACCTGGCGCTCGACGTCGAGGTCGTGGGCCACCCGATCGTCCGCGAGGCGGACGGCCTGGCGCTCAGCTCGCGCAACACGTACCTGACGCCGATACAGCACGAGCAGGCGCTCGCCCTCTCTCGTGCGCTGCGAGCCGCCGCCGACGAGGGCGTCGTCGGGCGCGACGCCGTGCTGAAGGCCGCGCACGAGGTCCTCGACGCCGCCGACGGCGTCGACGTGGACTACCTGGTCGTGACCGACCCGCTGCTCGGAGACGTCGACGACTCCTACGAAGGGGAGGCGCGGATCCTGGTGGCAGCCAGGGTCGGCACCACGCGCCTGCTCGACAACTCACCCGTGGTGCTCCGGAAGGGACCCTGATGATGCTCCGCACGATGATGACCTCCAAGATCCACCGCGCCACCGTCACGCAGGCCGACCTGCACTACGTCGGCTCCGTGACGGTCGACGCCGACCTGCTCGACGCGGCGAACCTGCTGCCGGGCGAGCTCGTGCACATCGTCGACATCGACAACGGCGCCCGCATCCAGACCTACACGATCGCCGGCGAGCGGGGCTCGGGCGTCATCGGCATCAACGGTGCCGCCGCGCGCCTCGTGCATCCCGGCGACCTGGTGATCCTCATCGGCTACGGCCAGATGGACGACGCCGAGGCGCGCGAGCACCAGCCGAGCGTCGTGTTCGTCGACTCCGAGAACCACATCATCGGTACGGGCTCGGACCCGGCCGAGGCGCTCCCGGGGTCCGGTCTCGTCCGGGGTGACGTGGTCGACAACCCGCTGGTCGTCCACTCATGACGCTGCTGACGCTCGACGTCGGCAACAGCCAGTCGGTCATCGGCGCGTTCGAGGGCGAGAAGCTCGTCGAGCACTGGACCGTCTCGTCGCAGACGCAGCGCACGGCCGACGAGTGGCACCTGCTCGCTCATGGCTTCGTTCGTGCCGCGGGCCTGGCAGACGTCCAGGCGGTGGCCATGTGCTGCACCGTGCCGTCGATCCAGGTCGAGCTCAAGGCGATGCTGGAGCGGTACTACGACGGCCTCCCGGTCTCGATCGTGGGACCGGGCGTGAAGACCGGCATCCCGATCCACACCGACAACCCGCGCGAGGTGGGCGCCGACCGCATCGTCAACGCGCTCGCCGCGGCCGAGGTCTACGGCGGCCCGGCGATCGTGGTCGACATGAACGGCACGGCCACGATCTTCGACGTGGTCGACGACCGGAACCGGTACCTGGGCGGGGCGATCGCACCGGCCGTCGAGCTGTCGCTCGAGGCACTGGCCCGACGCGGCGCCCAGCTGCGGGCGGTCGAGCTGGCCGTCCCGCGCGACGTCATCGGCAAGAACACCGTCGAGGCCGTGCAGTCGGGCGCGGTCTACGGCTTCGCGGGTCTGGTCGACGGGATGGTCGACCGGATCATCGAGTCGTTGGAGGCCGAGCCGGACGACGTGGCGGTCATCGCGACCGGCGCCTACGCCGACGTGGTGCTCGACCACTGCACGACGATCACGTCGCGCGACCCCTGGCTGACCCTCACCGGTCTGCGTCTGGTGCACGAGAAGAACCACTGAGCCAGGCGGGCCACCATGGCGCCCGCCTGCCGCTCCGTCCGCGGGGAGCAGGCCCTGCCGGGGGTGCACCCGCTGCCGGACGGGCGCCGCGCTCGACGAGGTGGGCCTCGAGCGACGTGAGGCCCACCGAGCGAGCCGCCTCGACCGGGGTGGTCTCGTCCAGCTCGGAGACCAGCGTCGGGTCCGCCCCGTGGGCGAGCAGCTCCCGGGCCACCGCGTCCTGACCAGCCAGGATGCTGGTCACCAGCGCGGTCGACTGCAGCTCGGGGTGCACGTGGTCAGGGTCGACGCCCCGCTCCAGGTGGAAGCGGACCAGCTCGACGTCGCCGCGCACGGCGGCGGCGAACATGTCCTTGAAGTCCCCGCCCGACATGGGCCCTCCTTCCGTCGCAGCGAGTCTAGGGTCGGCCGGGCCGGCCGAGCCGCTCTGACGCTTCCGCCTCGCTCAGCGCGGGCGACCTCGCATCCCGAGCCCGCCCGGTGGTCGAGTGCCTCCCCGAGCCCGCCCGGTGGTCGAGTGCCTCCCCAAGCCACCCGATGGTCGAGTGCCTCCCCAAGCCACTCGGTGGTCGAGTGCCTCCACGAGCGCTAGCGAGGGGAGGTGTATCGAGACCACTCCGGGCAGTTCAGCGGCGGCTGGGCAGCACGTCTGCCCCGACCAATGGGTCGGGGTGTCGTGGTCACGCAGGTCAGGGTCGCCAGCGGGTGTTGCGTTGCCAGGTGTCGGAGCCGGGGAGCTTCCACTCGACGTGGCCGTCGTCGGGGTTGATGCGTCCGATCCAGCCTTGCTGATGGGCCCGGTGATGGTGGAAGGGGCACAGGAGTGCGCCGTCTCTGATGTCGGTGGTCTTGGAGATCGCGTAGGGGTTGAGGTGGTGGGCCTCGGTCCACCTGGCGTCGCGGTCGCAGCTGTCGGGTGCGGTGCATCCGCCGTCTCGCTTCTCCATCGCCCGGCGGGATGACCGGTTGAAGTAGCGGTTTGCTGACCCGAGGTCCAGCGGGAGGGCCTTGCCGTCGAGCACCATCGGAACGATCTGGGCACTGCAGGCGAGCCTTCGTGCTTCGCCGGCGCTGATGCGGGTTCCGTCCGAGAGGCCGGCGGCCTTCAGACCACCCATCAGGGTGTCGAGGTCGAGGTTCACGGTCACCACGGCACTCACGCCGCCGTTGGTGGGGAGGCGGTCGGCGGGAAGATGCTCGACCAGAGCCGCGAACGCGTGCCCGAGCCGCTGGGGGTAGGTCTGACCGAACCCGACCTCGTCCATCTCGCCGGTGGCGGCGTTGACGGTGCCGACCTTCTGGTGCGGTGCTGCCAGCGCGTCCAGGGCGGTCTTGAGCATCGCGCCCTGGGCTTCGGGGAGGGTGAAGCGTCCGGTGACGGTGCCGTCGTTGGTGTCCCACATGGAGAACGACGTCTTCTTGCGGGCTTCCTCTTCGCGGCGGCGGAGGATCTCGTCTTCGTCCGCGTCGACGTCGTCGGTGGTCTTCTTGTAGGCCTCGGTGATCCGGTCCCCTCGGCGCCGCAGGTCCTTCAGGCTGAGCCTCTGCGCGTCCCTCAGGAGGGTCTCTTCGCACCGCTCGCGCTGTTCTGCCGTGACGCCTTCGGGGAGCTTGGCCAACGCGCGGGAGATCAGGTCGGCCTGCTTGGCGCTGATCACGCCAGCGGCGAGCGCGTTCTCGACGAGGGTGGTCTGCTCCGCGATTCTCTCGGCAGTGTTCACCAGGGCGTCGGCACCGCTGCGGTCTCCACCGAAGTCGATGCTGATGGTCGCGCCCGTCGAGGTGCCCGTCCCGGTTCGCGGTCCGTCGCCGTTCGCTGCGGCCTTGCGGGCCTTCTCGAGCACCCGTGCGGCGGCCATCTTGTGGGCCGACAGGCGCGCCTCGGCGCGACCGATCTCGGCGAGGAGCCGTCGGACCTCACCGGGGTCCAGACCGTCCCACGCGCTGGTGGCGACCGTGTCGAGGAGGGCGTGGATGCCGTGCACGCACGACGGCACCGGGTGGGTGTCGAGTGCGGCGACGCTCATGCTTCCTCCTGCTGGTCTACCCCATCCTAGAGGGCAGATCAGACAGGAAACAAGCATCTGTTCGAATACATGACCAAGGTCCGCGGACCTCGAAGTCCTTCGGCGCCGGCACTCCGGGTCGTTGGTCTCGACCCTCCGTGGCACGATCCCTCCATGCCTCCCACGACCTCCCGACGCGGCACGTTGACGCGCCGCAAGATCGCTGAGGCCGCCCTGCGGCTGATCGACGACGAGGGCATCGGCTCGGCGTCGATGCGGGGGATCGCCAAGCGTCTGGGCGTCGAGGCGATGAGCCTCTACAAGCACGTCGGCACGCGCGATGAGCTGCTGGACGCGGTCGTCGACCTGGTGGTGGCCGAGCTGGACGCCGACCCCGAGGTGCTGCGGGTGGCCGAGAACGGCTGGCGCGACTACCTGGAGCGGCTCGCGCGCGGTGTCCGCCGCTACGCGATGGCGCACCCGCACGCCTTCCCGATCGTGGCCACGCGACCGTCGGAGGCGCCGTGGATCAACCCACCGCTGCGGTCCCTGACCTGGATCGAGTCGGTGCTCGAGGCGCTGCAGGCGGAGGGCTTCGACGACGACCAGGTGGTGTTCGCCTACCGCTCGTTCAACAGCTTCCTGCTGGGCTACCTGCTGATGGAGACAGGGGCGCGGACGTTGCGCGACCCGCAGGACGGCGACGGATCGTTCTCCGCAGGCGCCGACGCTGCGGAGCCCGTGCCCGGTGGGCTCACCCCCACCCGCGACGAGGACGAGCAGGAGGCGGTGGCAGAGGCCGAGACGCCCCTGGAGATCCTCGACCCGTCCGGCGCCGTGGACGAGGCGACGTACCCGGCGATCCACCGGCTGGCTGCCGGCCTGGCGGCCGACCGCTACGCCGAGGAGTTCGACCGCGCCCTGCAGGAGATGCTCGACGGTATCGCCTCGCGTCTCGCCGACTGAGTGCCGCGCCAGGCGGGCCGCGAGCGCGCCCGAGGTCGTGACCGAGGTCGCATGGAGCTCGCCTTGTGGGGCTTCGGCTTACGGCGTAAGGTTTACAACGTAAGCCACACCGATTCCCCACCCGAGAAGGAGAGTTCCATGAGCTTCATCGACAAGGCCAAGAACACCGCGGAGAAGGTCACCGGCGAGGTCAAGGAGGCCGTCGGCAAGGCGACCGACAACAAGGACCTCGAGGCCGAGGGCAAGAAGGACCAGACGAAGGGCTCGATCAAGAACGTCGGCGAGGACGTCAAGGACGCCTTCAAGAAGTAAACGGGTGTGACTGAGAAGTCACTGAACGTTCATCGGGAAGCGCTCCTTGGAGTTGCAGCGACTTCCAGCCGTCGTACCGTCGAAGTGTCACCCACCGATCCAGGAGGATCATCATGAGCTTCATCGACAAGGCCAAGAACACCGCCGAGAAGGTCACCGGCGAGGCGAAGGAGCACCTCGGAAAGGCGACCGACGACAAGGACCTCGAGGCCGAGGGCAAGAAGGACCAGGCGTCCGGCTCGGTCAAGAACGCCGGCGAGAACGTCAAGGACGCCTTCAAGTGATCCTTGCTCGTTGAGCATCCGGCGAAGCCCGGTCACCGTCACGACGGCGACCGGGCTTCTTCGTGTCCTCAGGCGCCATGAACCGTCAACGGCTCCGGCTCGCGTCGAGTGCGGCGATGAGCGTGGGCGCGTCCCATTGGCCGCCGTGCCGGGCGGTGCCGATGAAGAACGTCGGCGTCCCTGACACGTCCATCAGGTCGGCGTCGTCCTCGTCCTCGCGCACACGGCGGCGCACCGCGTCCGAGTCCAGGTCGGCCTCGAAGCGCTCGAGATCGAGACCGATCTCGTCGGCGTAGCGGAGCAGGTCGAGCCGCTCCAGCTGGGCCTGGTTGGCCCACAGCAGTCGGGCGTAGTCGAAGTGGCGACCCTGCAGGTACGCCGCCTCGTAGGCGCGCGCCGCGAGCTCGGCGTGGGGGTGGTGCTGGTGCAGCGGCAGGTGACGCCACACCCACACGAGATCGCCCTCGAAGTGCTCGATGACCTCGTCGACCATGCCCGTGGCCCGGCTGCAGAACGGGCACTCGAAGTCGCCGTACTCCACCAGCACGAGCGGGGCGTCGGCGCGACCCTTGAAGTGGTCGCGCTCGGGGTCGAACGGCCGCAGGAGCACGGCGCCGGGCTGCACGACGGGCCGACGGGCGTCGAGCGCCTTCAGCACGACCCAGCCCAGCGCGAACGCGAGCACCGAGGCGGCGAGCACGCCCACACGAGCCTCGTCCTGCGCCTCGGGGTCGTCGATGGCAATCCCGACGATCAGCAGCGAGATCGTGAAGCCGATCCCCGACAGCGCGGCTCCGCCTGCGACGCGACCGATGGTCAGTCCGGGCGCGAGCACGCCGAGCCTCACCTTCTGGGCGAGCAGGGTCGCGCCGGTGATGCCGAGGAGCTTTCCGGCGACCAGTCCGGCGACCACGCCCCACGTCAGGGACGACGAGGCCGATCGCTCGAGGGTCGCGGCGTCGAGCACGACGCCGGCGTTCGCGAGCGCGAAGATCGGCAGGATCACGAACGCGACGTAGGGCGCGAACGACTGCTGGAGCCGCTCGTTGATGGAGATGGACTCGCGCAGCTGGCGTCC
The DNA here is from genome assembly GCF_024655735.1 of Aeromicrobium sp. 50.2.37. NCBI lineage: Bacteria > Bacillati > Actinomycetota > Actinomycetes > Propionibacteriales > Nocardioidaceae > Aeromicrobium > Aeromicrobium sp. 50.2.37. The sequence continues at coordinate 71,322 of NZ_JANLGG010000018.1, read as the reverse complement.
CGCGGCGGCGGCGTAGGCCGGGTTGGGGGACTGGCGGAACGCACGGGTCAGCTCCACGACGCGCTCCACGTCGTGCCGGCGAGGTGCCGCGACGGGGATGAGCAACGCGACCGCGACGCCCGCGAGGGTGGCGTGCACCCCCGCCTCGTGCAGGCCGAACCAGACCACCACCGAGAGTGCCGCGTACAGCGGGCCACGCCCCGACGGCAGCAGGCGCACGAGGGCGATCAGCCCGAGGGCCGCCACGGCGACGAGCAGCGGGGTGATGCGCAGGTCGTCGGTGTAGAAGATCGCGATGGCGCCCAGGGCGCCGATGTCGTCGACGACGGCCAGGGTCAGCAGGAAGACCCGGAGCCGGGAGGGGTGGTGCGGCCGGATGATGGCGAGCGCGCCCACCAGGAACGCCGTGTCGGTGGAGATGACCACGCCCCAGGCGTGCGCCTGTCCGGAGTCGCGGGCGATCAGCAGGAAGACGAGGGCGGGCACCAGCAGGCCGGCGAGCGCCGCGGTCGCGGGCACGATGGCGCGTGACCGGTCGGTGAGCTCGCCGATCGTCAGCTCGCGCTTGACCTCCAGCCCGACGGCGAAGAAGAAGAACGCCATGAGCGCGTCGTTGACCAGATGGTAGAGGTCGAGCCCCATCGACCAGTCGCCCACGGCCACGCGCGCCTCCGTGTGCCAGAACGCGTCGTACCCGCTGCCGAGGTTGGCCCACGCGATGGCCGCGAGCGTGGCCACCAGCAGCATGCCGGCGCCCAGCTGCTCGGTCTCGGCCCCGGCCACCCCGCGACGGAGCCGGGTCAGGCGGGAGTCGGCGGCGGTCTCGGTCTCGCTCACGGGCGACATCCTCGCAGTCGGGTCACGGAGTGCACCAACCATCGGCCGCGGCTCGCTGTTCCCGCCGCCCTCGGTGGCAGCCGACCGCGGTGGGTGGGCCGCTGCCCGGACCCGCCCGCCGGCCGGGCCGGGCAGCACCCGGCCACTAGACTCCCCTTCCGTGAGCGCCGACATCCAGAACCCCGACGACGACCTGCCCGAGCAGCTGCGGATCCGCCGCGAGAAGCGCCAGCAGCTCATCGACGCCGGGCTCGAGCCGTACCCGACGGACCTGGGGCTCACGCACCGCCTGGCGCAGGTGCGCGAGGCCTACGACCCCGAGGCGCTCGGCGCCGACCACCACACCGGCGACGTCGTGACGGTGGCCGGGCGGGTCATCTTCCGCCGTGGCACGGGCAAGCTGGTGTTCGTCTCGCTGCGCGAGGGCGACGGCACGAGCCTGCAGGCGATGGTCTCGCTCGACGGCGTGGGGGAGGAGTCGCTCGAGCGGCTCAAGCACCTCGTCGACATCGGTGACCACCTGGCCGTCACGGGCGAGGTCATCACGTCGCGGCGCGGCGAGCTGAGCGTCCAGGCGTCGTCGTGGGCGATCGCCGCCAAGACGCTGCGACCGCTGCCGAACGAGCACAACCCGCTCTCGGACGAGGCGCGCAGCCGGATGCGCTACGTGGACCTCATCGTCCGCCCCGAGGCCCGCGACAACGTCCGCGTCAAGGCCAAGGTGCTGCAGTCGCTGCGCCGCACGCTCGACGAGCGCGCCTACGTCGAGGTCGAGACGCCGGTGCTCCAGCACACCAACGGTGGAGCGGCCGCCCGCCCCTTCCACACGCACGTCAACGCCTTCGACGAGAGCGCCCTGCTGCGCATCGCTCTCGAGCTGCACCTCAAGCGCTCGCTCGTCGGCGGCATCGACCGCGTGTACGAGATCGGCAAGACGTTCCGCAACGAGGGCGTGGACAACACCCACAACCCCGAGTTCATGATGCTGGAGGCGTACGAGGCGTACGGCTCCTACGACACGATGGCCGACCTCACCCGTGCGCTCGTGGTCGACGCGGCGCGTGCGGTCGGGCGGACGGTCGTCCCCGGTCGTGACGGAAGCGAGATCGACCTCGAGCAGCCCTGGCGGCGGGCCACGATCCACGAGCTGGTGGGCGAGGCCGTCGGCGAGCAGGTCGACGTCGAGACGTCCGAGGAGTCCCTGAAGGCCCTGGCCGCCCGGCACGACGTGGCGCTGCAGGATCACTGGGGTGCCGGCGAGATCGTGCTCGAGCTGTTCGAGAAGCTCGTCGAGCACACGCTCATCCAGCCGACGTTCGTCTGCGACTACCCCGAGGCGGTGCGTCCTCTCGCGAAGAAGCACCGCACCACCCCCGGGCTGGTCGAGGCGTGGGACCTGATCATCAACGGCGTCGAGCTGGCCCCGGCCTACACCGAGCTCAACGACCCCGTCGTCCAGCGCGAGCGGCTCGAGGAGCAGGCGCGCCTCGCGGCGGCCGGTGACCCCGAGGCCATGGACGTCGACGAGGACTTCCTGCGGGCGCTCGAGTTCGGCATGCCCCCGGCCGGCGGGCTCGGGCTGGGCGTCGACCGGCTGGTGATGCTGCTGCAGGGCATCGGCATCCGCGAGGCGATCCTGTTCCCGATCTCGCGTCGCGAGGTCTGAGGCCGGACGCACGACCCGCGAGGGGCGCGGGGCGGTCGCGTCGGTCCCGCGACGTCGGGCAGGATCGCGGCATGTCCCGTGCGCCGGTCGCCCTCTGGTGGTTCCTGCTGCTGGTCGTTGCGGGGGTCGCGATCGTGCCGGTCGGCTCGGTCGAGCATCGTGCCAAGTCGTCGGCCGAGGAGCTCGCCGAGGCCCGTGCGTGGGAGGGGACGACGCAGCTGGTCGAGGGCCGCTTCGTGCGCATGGGTCGCGTGCAGGAGGTGCTCCCGCGCTCCTACAGCGCCCGCTCCACCTACGAGGTCGAGGTGACCGGGGCGTCCTTGCCCGTCGAGGTCGACGTGCCTGCCCGCAGCGACAGCGGTCCGCCGCAGGAGTCCGAGCAGCCCGACCGGCTCGACCTGCGCATCGCGTGCGACGACCGGGGTCGGGTCGAGGCCGTCGAGTGGGGGGAGTCCCTCGCCCCGCTCGACGTCGAGGTCTCGGAGCGGGCCGACGCGGCCTCGGCTGCCGGTGACCGGGCGACGCTGACGCGGTGGGCTGTCGGCCTGGCGCTCGGTGTGCTGCTCCTCGGCTGCGTGCTGGCCACCGTGGTCGCCGCACGCGAGACCGGTGGTCCCGGTCGACGCTTCGCCGGCACCCGCGCCGCCGCCGACGCCGCGCCGGACCGGCTGGAGCGCGCGGCGCGCTCGCCGGAGCTGCCGCTCGGCATGCTCCTGCTCACGCTGTTCGCCCTCGTCGTCCCCCTCGGCTGGCCCGACCGGGGCACGGCCGTGCTCTCCGGCTTCGTGGCGCTCGCTGCCGTCTCGCTGCTCGTGCGGGAGCAGGAGGCGGTCGCGCGGCTCGCGGCGTCGGCCGCACCCGTGTCCGCGGCGCGTCGTCGTGTGGCGCTGGTGTGGCGCGCCTCGGCCGGGCTCGGCGTGCTGGTCGGCCTGCTCCTGCTGTTCCTCGGCTGGTTCGCCCTCGGCCTCGCCCCCGACGAGGCGGAGGGCGGCGAGATGCTGCGCCGGGGGGTGGCGGTGCTCGTCCTGTCCGGGAGCACGGTCGCGGCGGCGTTCCGCCACCGGGCGGACAGCGTCCCGACGCGGTAGGCGGGCGGCGTCGGACGGCGGCGACGCCGTGCGCCGGATCGCCCTCGCGTGGCGACGGTCTCGCAGTGTGGACGACCCGCCCGCACTCACCTCGACTCTCCCTCACTCACCTGCGAAGGTCCGCCATGGTGAGTGGGGGAGAACCATGGTGAGCTCGCGATTCCCATCAGGTGATGGGAATTGCCGAGCCGGCCCGAGCAGCCCATGGACCCGAACCCTGCCGCCCTGTGCCCGCGGCGGGGGTGGCGCTCGTTACGCCCAGGGTGAACAGCGGAACACCCGGCCCCGGGTTCCAGTTGTGTGACGTACGTGGACGTCCCGCAGTGCGTTGGGGCACCCGCACCTAGACTGACAAGAACACACCCGATCAAGGGGGCCCCATGTTCGAGAGGTTCACCGACCGCGCCCGTCGCGTCGTCGTGCTCGCCCAAGAAGAGGCGCGCATGCTCAGCCACAACTACATCGGCACCGAGCACATCCTCCTCGGCCTCATCCACGAGGGTGAAGGCGTCGCCGCCAAGGCCCTGGAGAGCCTCGACATCTCGCTCGAGGCCGTCCGCGGACAGGTCGAGGACATCATCGGCCAGGGCCAGCAGGCGCCCAGCGGGCACATCCCGTTCACGCCGCGCGCCAAGAAGGTCCTCGAGCTCAGCCTGCGCGAGGCACTGCAGCTCGGCCACAACTACATCGGCACCGAGCACATCCTGCTCGGCCTGATCCGCGAGGGCGAGGGCGTCGCCGCCCAGGTCCTCGTCAAGCTCGGCGCCGACCTCAACCGCGTCCGCCAGCAGGTCATCCAGCTGGTCTCCGGCTTCCAGGGCAAGGAGGCCGAGACCTCCGGCGCCCCCGCCGAGGCCGCGCCCAGCACGTCGGCCGTGCTCGACCAGTTCGGTCGCAACCTCACGCAGGCCGCCCGCGAGGGCAAGCTCGACCCCGTGATCGGTCGCGAGAACCAGATCGAGCGCGTCATGCAGGTCCTGAGCCGCCGCACCAAGAACAACCCGGTGCTCATCGGCGAGCCCGGCGTCGGCAAGACGACGGTCGTCGAGGGTCTCGCCCAGGACATCGTCAAGGGCGACGTCCCGGAGACGCTCAAGGACAAGCAGATCTACACGCTCGACCTCGGTGCGCTCGTGGCCGGCTCGCGCTACCGCGGCGACTTCGAGGAGCGCCTCAAGAAGGTGCTCAAGGAGATCCGCACCCGCGGCGACATCATCCTGTTCATCGACGAGATCCACACCCTCGTCGGTGCGGGTGCCGCCGAGGGCGCGATCGACGCCGCCAGCATCCTCAAGCCGATGCTGGCCCGTGGTGAGCTGCAGACCATCGGCGCGACGACGCTCGACGAGTTCCGCAAGCACTTCGAGAAGGACGCGGCGCTCGAGCGGCGCTTCCAGCCGATCCAGGTGCCGGAGCCGTCGATCGCCCACACGATCGACATGCTCAAGGGCCTGCGCGACCGGTACGAGGCGCACCACCGCGTCACCATCACCGACGACGCGCTCGTCGCGGCCGCCACGCTGGCGGACCGCTACGTGTCCGACCGGTTCCTGCCCGACAAGGCCATCGACCTCATCGACGAGGCCGGCTCGCGGTTGCGCATCCGCCGCATGACGGCTCCGCCGGACCTCAAGGAGTTCGACGAGAAGATCGCCGACGTCCGCCGCCGCAAGGAGGGCGCCATCGACGCGCAGGACTTCGAGGCCGCGGCCTCCCTGCGCGACGAGGAGAAGAAGCTCATCCTGGCCAAGGCCGAGCGTGAGAAGGCCTGGAAGGCCGGCGACATGGACGTCGTGGCCGTCGTCGACGAGGAGCTCGTCGCCGAGGTCCTCGCACTCGCCACGGGCATCCCGATCGTCAAGCTGACCGAGGAGGAGTCCGGCCGCCTGCTCAACATGGAGGCCGAGCTGCACAAGCGGGTCATCGGCCAGGACCAGGCGATCAAGGCGCTCAGCCGCGCCATCCGCCGCACGCGTGCGGGTCTCAAGGACCCGCGTCGGCCCGGCGGGTCGTTCATCTTCGCCGGGCCCTCGGGCGTCGGCAAGACGTGGCTGTCCAAGGCGCTCGCCAACTTCCTGTTCGGCGACGACGACGCGCTCATCCAGCTCGACATGAGCGAGTACAGCGAGAAGCACACCGTGGCACGGCTGTTCGGTGCGCCTCCCGGCTACGTCGGCTACGAGGAGGGCGGTCAGCTCACCGAGAAGGTGCGTCGCAAGCCCTTCAGCGTGGTGCTGTTCGACGAGGTCGAGAAGGCCCACCCGGACATCTTCAACTCGCTGCTGCAGATCCTGGAGGAAGGTCGCCTGACCGACTCCCAGGGCCGTGTGGTCGACTTCAAGAACACCGTGATCATCATGACCACGAACCTCGGTTCGCGGGACATCGGCAAGGGTGTCTCGCTCGGCTTCGCCGACGCGAGCAACCCGATCGGGTCCTACGACCGGATGAAGGCCAAGGTCTCCGAGGAGCTCAAGCAGCACTTCCGGCCCGAGTTCCTCAACCGTGTCGACGAGATCGTGGTGTTCCCGCCGCTCACCCAGGACGAGATCATCCAGATGGTCGACATGATGGTCCGCAACCTCGAGGACCGTCTGCGCGACAAGGACATGGGCATCGAGCTCACGACCGCGGCGAAGGACCTGCTCGCACGACGCGGGTTCGACCCGGTGCTCGGTGCGCGGCCCCTGCGTCGCACCATCCAGCGCGAGATCGAGGACACGCTGGCCGAGAAGATGCTCTTCGGTGAGCTTCGAGCCGGCGAGATCGTCCTGGTCGACGTCGAGGGGGAGGGTGCCGAGGCCGTGTTCACGTTCGTGGGCACGCCCAAGGCCGACCTCGAGCTGACCGAGGGCCACGACCCGCTCGCGGTCGAGGCAGGCAGCTCCGAGTAGCAGCACGCAGCAGTCACGACGACGGCGTCCGATCCCTCCGGGATTGGACGCCGTCGTCGTGCTGGGCGAGGATGCGGGGATGACCTCGAAGGCCAAGAAGCTCCTCATCGTCGCCGCCGCCCTCGTGGTGGCCGGCGTCCTCGCCTTCGCGCTGCAGCCGGGCGAGCCCGAGGCCGTGTGCGTCCAGGAGGGCACGCCCTCGTCCGGCTTCGTCGACGAGGACCAGGGCGGCTGCCCGATCTCGATCGAGAGCTACGAGGAGATCGCCGACTACCGCTCGGCGCCGAAGCCCTTCCGGATCGCCGGGCTGCTCCTTCTCGTCGCGGGCGTGGGCGCGGGCGTGGCCGCGCTCGTCATCGGTCGCCGTGGCGGCGCGAGCTCGCCGAACGCTCCCTGAGCCGCCCCTGAGTCACGCCGCAGCGGCACTGAGGCGCACGCTCACAGGCTGAACGTGCCGTCGGGGTGCACCTGGGCGAGGCCCTCGTCCAGCAGGGCGTCCAGGCAGCGCTCGCGCTGCGCCACGTCGTCCCACGCGGCGGCGAGGCGCCCCTGGTCCACCGGTTCCGTGGCGTCGCGCAGGACCGCCAGGAGGCGGCCACGGCACTGCCGGTCGGTGCCGGCCCAGGCCTGTCCGCGGCGGGGCGGGCCGTCGTGGTCGGGTCGGCCCAGCGCGAGCCAGCGGCAGCGGTCCGCCACCGGGCACACGTCGCACCGTGGTGCCCGGGCGGTGCACACGAGCGCGCCGAGCTCCATGGTCGCCGCGGCCCAGCGGTGGGCGTCCTCCTGGGGGAGCAGCGCCGCCGCCAGGCGGCGCTCGGACGCCGTGATCGAGGTCGAGGGGTACGCCTGCCCGAGGACCACGCGCGCCAGCACACGACGCACGTTGGTGTCCATGACCGCGTGCCGCTGCCCGAAGGCGAACGACGCGACGGCCGCGGCGGTGTACTCGCCGACCCCCGGCAGGGCCAGGAGGGCGGCGTGGTCCTCGGGCACCCGGCCTCCGTGCTCGGTCGTGATCGCGACGGCCGCGGCGTGCAGGCGCTGCGCCCGACGCGGATAGCCGAGTCGTCCCCAGGCCCGGACCGCCTCGCCCGAAGGCTCCGCGGCGAGCGACGCGGGCGTGGGCCAGCGCGTCATCCAGGTCTCGAAGACCGGCAGCACCCTCGACACGGGGGTCTGCTGGAGCATGAGCTCGGAGACCAGCACGGCCCACGGGTCGGGCAGCTCGTCGGGCCCCCCGGCGGGGGTGCCGGGCCGTGAGCGGCGGACGGGTCCCCGCCAGGGCAGCTCGCGGGCGTTCGCGTCGAACCAGTCGACCACCGCGGCGTGCAGCCCGGGCAGGTCCTCGACCGGTGTGCTGGCAGAAGAGGTCATGGCGCGTCGATCCTCGCACGGGGTGCCGCGCGAACTAGGGTCGGAGGGTGAGCTCGCGACCGGTCCGACGCCCCGTCCCGCGGGCGATCTACTGGCGTCGTCGCTTCATGCTGCTGGCCCTGGTCATCGCGCTGGTGTGGGTCGGCGTGACCCTCTGGCCGGGCGGCGCCGACGACGACCCGCCGGCCGCTGCGCCTGCTCCCTCGGCGTCCCCGGCCGCCGGCGGCACGCCCACGCCCGAGCCCGCACCCACCCAGGCCGCTCAGTCGGACGTCCAGGTGGCGCTCTCCACGGCGAGCACCCCGTGTGACCCGGAGGCGGTGCGGATCACGCCCACCGTCCCCGCCGACCAGCGGGCCAAGAAGGCGGTGCGCGTGGAGCTCCTCGTGTCCACCACCGAGGCGAAGGGCTGCACGCTCGACCCGGCCGACGCCGACCTCGTGGCCGTCATCAGCAGCGGCGACACGGCGGTGTGGGACTCGGCGGTCTGCCGGTCGGCGCTGCTCGAGGATCCGGTCGCGTTGAGTCCCGGGTGGACGACGTCGGTGGCCACCAGCTGGTCCGCTCGCGGGTCCGGTCCCGCCTGCTCGGCCAAGGAGGGCTGGGCCTCGCCCGGCACGTACACGCTCCGCATCGGCACCCTCGGCGGCGAGCCCGGCTCAGCGAGGTTCCGGCTCGGGCAGGCAGCCGCCAAGCCGAAGCCGTCGGCCACCCCCAGCAGCTCTGCGAGTGCCACCCCGAAGCCGAGCGGCTCGCCCTCGCCCAAGACCACCACCCCCACCCCGGCGCCCGACGAGGAGTGAGGCCGGCGGCCTCCGTCGTCGTCGTGCACGGCGCGCGCCGGTAGCGCGCCCGTCGCTGACGGGTGGGAGGTAGGTGCGTGACCTCTCGGACGCTCGATGAGGTGCCCCACCTACCTCCGACGGCGTGCTTCGGTGCCTCACCTACCTCTGACGAGGGGAACACGTCAGACGTAGCGCTCGAGGATGCTCGACTCGGCGAGGCGGGAGAGGCCGTCGCGCACGCCGCGGGCGCGCAGGTCGCCGACGCCCTCGACGGTCTGGAGGTCGTCGATGCTGGCGGCCAGCAGCTTCTGCAGGGTGCCGAAGTGGTCGATCAGCCGGTCCACGACGGTGTGCGGCAGACGAGGGACGCGGGCGAGAAGCCGGTAGCCGCGGGGTGCGAGGGGGTGGTCGAGCGAGTCGCCGGCGCCGATGCGCAGGGCGGTGGCCACGCTCGTGAGGTCGACCAGCTCGGAGGAGTCGATCTGCGCGAGGTCGTTCAGGACGGTCGAGACGGCGCGTCCGCGACGGCCGGACGGCATGTAGTCGCGGATGACCAGCTCGCGCTCGGCGTCGACCCCGCTGATCAGCTCCTCGAGCTGGAGCGCCAGGAGGCGACCGTCGGTGCCGAGCTCGAGCACGTACTGGTCGATCTCCGTCGCGATGCGGCTGACCATCTCGAGGCGCTGGGCCACGGCGGCGACGTCGCGCACCGTCACGAGATCCTCGATCTCGAGGGCGGAGAGGGCGTCGGAGACCTCGTCGAGACGGCTGCGGTACCGCTCGAGCGTGGCGATGGCCTGGTTGGCGCGGCCGATGATCGCGCCCGCGTCCTCGAGCACGTGACGGGTGCCCTCGAGGTAGAGGGCGATGATGTGCATCGAGGCCGAGACGGAGATGATCGGCAGCCCGGTCTGGCGCGCGACCCGGTCGGCGGTGCGGTGGCGGGTGCCGGACTCGTCGGTGGGGATCGACGGGTCGGGCATGAGGTGCACGGCGGCACGCAGGATCCGTTGGGCGTCGGAGTCGAGGATGATCGCGCCGTCCATCTTGGCCAGCTCGCGCAGGCCGGTGGCGGTGAAGGGCACGTCGAGGGCGAAGCCGCCGGTGCTCACGGACTCGACGACCTTGTCCTGGCCCAGCACGATGAGCGCGCCGGTGCGGCCGCGCAGGATGCGCTCCAGCCCCTCGCGCAGGGCGGTGCCGGGCGCGATCGCTGCCAGGACGGTGCGCAGGTCGGGTCGGGTGGCCACGGGAGCAGTCTAGGGCTGCGGGTGGCTGTCGCGACCACGCGCGCTCGGCAGGGCCAGCACCGCCTGGACGACGTCGGGCACCTGGGTGACGCGCAGCGAGCGCGGGACGTCGTCGAGACCCTCCGAGCGTGCGGGCACGATGGCCGAGGTGAAGCCGAGGCGGGCGGCCTCCCGCAGACGTTCGGCGGTGTGCCGCACGGGTCGCACCTCGCCGGCCAGGCCCACCTCGCCCAGCACCACCAGTCCCCGCGGCGCCACGCGGTCGGCCTGGGCCGACGCGGCCGCCACGAGCACCGCGAGGTCGACCGACGGCTCCACCAGGCGCGCGCCGCCGACCGACGCCGTGTAGACGTCGTGGCGGGACAGGTTGACGCCGCAGTGCCGGGTGAGCACGGCCAGGATCATGGCCACGCGGGAGGAGTCGAGCCCGCTGGACGTGCGCCGGGGCGACGGGGCGTTCGTCTCGACCGCCAGCGCCTGCACCTCCGCCAGGAGCGGGCGGCGACCCTCCATCGTCACCGTGACGCACGTGCCGGGCACCGGCTGCTCGTGCCGGCTGACGAACAGGCCCGTGGGGTCGGGGACCTCGACGAGCCCGGAGTCGGCCAGGTCGAAGCAGCCGATCTCGTCGACCGGGCCGAAGCGGTTCTTGACCGCTCGCAGCAGTCGCAGCCGTGAGGCGCGGTCGCCCTCGAACTGGAGCACGACGTCGACCAGGTGCTCGAGCACCCGTGGGCCGGCGACCGAGCCGTCCTTCGTGACGTGCCCGACGAGCAGGGTGGCGATGCCCTGCGCCTTGGCTCGCTGGATGACCGCCGAGGCGACCTCGCGCACCTGCGTGACACCGCCGGGCACACCGTCGACGTCGGCCGAGCCGATGGTCTGCACGGAGTCGACCACGAGCAGGCTCGGACGTACCTGCTCGACGTGGGTGAGCAGGGCCCCCAGGTCGGTCTCGGCGGCGAGGTACAGCTCGTCGTGGACGGCGCCGGTGCGCTCGGCGCGCAGCCGTACCTGGCCGGCCGACTCCTCGCCCGAGACGTAGAGGGTGCGGCGGCCCTGCTGGGCCCACCGGGCAGCCAGCTCGAGCAGCAACGTGGACTTGCCGACGCCGGGCTCGCCGGCCAGCAGCAGCACGCCGCCGGGCGTGACACCGCCCCCGAGCACGCGGTCGAGCTCGCCGATGCCCGAGGAGATCGACCGAGCCGACTCCACCTCGACCTGGGTGATCGGCCGGGCGGGGGTGACGGTGGCGGCCGGGGCCGTGCGACCGGCCCGGGCGGCGGGGGAGGCGACGTCGACCGTGCCCCACGCCTGGCACTCGCCGCAGCGGCCCACCCACTTGCTGGTGGTCCACCCGCACTCCGCGCAGGCGTAGACGGGCTTGGCGGCCTTGGTCGCCTTGGCAGTGGGCATGCTGCCCACCCTAGGCGCGGGTGCCGACACCACGTCGGCCGCACGCACAGCCCGCCGCACCCGTGACGTCCCGCCAGGACCGTCCTCCTCGGTGAGAGGTAGGAGGGCCGCGGAATCCACCGGCTGCCGGTAGGGCAGCCGCGGATACGACGTGCGTCTCCGCGGGCCACCTACCTGTGGCAGCGGCGCAGCGCGGGCCACCTACCTCTGACGGCCTGGTCGGAGCGTGGCCCGCCTGGGCGGCGCCGGGAGGGCCGGCGGACGGCTCAGATGCGGACGTCGCCCTGCGGCGTGGAGAACGAGACGCTCATGATGCCGGGCAGCCCGTGGGGTGCCACCCACTCGACGGCGATCTCCTCGAGGGCGGTCACGGCGGGCTCGCCCAGCCAGTCCGAGAGCCGCTGCGGGGACCCGGCCATCTCGACGGCCGTGAGGGCGATGTCGGACGGGGCCATCTGCGACGGGTGCTCCTCGGGCGGGACGTCCCAGCAGGTGACGTACGGCAGCTGAGGGTCGGCCTTCATGCCGCTGGTCCCGATCTGGCGCCACTCGAGGTTGAAGCCGTCGGGGCGACGTCGGTTGCCCGGCACGGCGTGCCGGCCGATGCGGTGCTCGACCTCGCCCATGTCGTCGACCGACACGCACCAGGCCATCCAGCCGCCCCCGGCCTCGGTGCGCTGGCGCACGACCTGGCCGAACGCCGCCTTGTCGGCGGCCGGGTGGTCGAGGACCTCCACGACCTCGACGTACTGACGGTTGCGCAGGGGAAGCACCATGTTGCGGGTGCCGAAGCGGGGGTGGGCCCCGCCGTCGAGGAACGTGGCCCCGAGGGCCTCGGAGAGCTCGGCCACGGTGGCGTCGAGGCCAGCGGGTCCGGCGGCGTACGAGAGGTGGTCGAGGTGCATGGGCCATTCTTGCCAGACGGCCCAGGTGTCCGGACGACCGGGGTCGACCAGCGTGAGGTGCGCGGTGCTCATCGGACCGCTCTCGCGGCGGATCTCACGGCGTCGCTCCCACCGTCGCGGGGTGGGGGTTCGGGCCGCCCGCGTCGAGGTGGGCCTCGCACTGGCGGGCCAGCTCGGCGTAGCCCGACTCGCCCATGAGGGCCACCAGCTCGTCGCGGTTGGTCAGGTAGAGCGGCTCCGGCGCCACGTGCGCCTCGGTGTTGGACGAGCAGTACCAGTCGAGGTCGTGGCCGCCGGGGCCCCAGCCGGCCCGGACGTACTCGCCGATCTGGACCTCCGAGTAGGAGGTGCCGTCGCCCCGCTCGACGTCGCGGAACTGGCGGCGCAGCGGCAGCTGCCAGCACACGTCGGGCTTCAGCGTCAGCGGCGGCACGCCCTCGGCGAGCGCGAGCCCGTGGAGCGCGCAGCCGTAGCCACCCTCGAAGCCGCGCGGGTTGTGGAACACGCAGGCGCCCTCGACGGCGCGGGTCTTGGGCTCGTCGTCCTCGTCGGTCTCGGTCCACGGCCCGTCCAGCGGGTGCGGGCCGTCGGGATGGCGGTACCAGCGCTCCGGTGTCAGTCGCTCGACCGCCGTGGCCACGCGGGCCTGGTCCTCGTCGTCGGCGAAGTGCGCCCCGAGGGTGCAGCACCCGGCGTCCGGGCTCGAGGCGTAGATGCCGGGGCACGCTCCACCGCTCGCCGCCCCGGGCCCGGCACCCCCGCCGGCACCGAAGATGCACGTCCACCGCGACGTGAGCCACGTGAGGTCGCACCGGAACACCTCGTCGGCGTCGTCCGGGTTCGCGAACTCGACCCACGTCCGCGGGAATCCCAGGTCGACCTCCGGCATGCGTCCACTCTACGGAGACCGACGCGGCGCCCCGGCCGTGGGCATCCGTGGGAGGATGGCGGCATGCGCATGGGCGTCCTCGACATCGGGTCGAACACCGGGCACCTGCTCATCGTCGACGCCTACCGCGGCGGCCCCCCGCTCCCGGCGCACTCCTTCAAGGAGCCGCTGCGCCTGGCGGAGCAGCTCGGAGACGACAACCGGGTCACCGGCGAGGGACTTGCCCGCCTCGTGAAGTACGTGGGCGAGGCGCAGTCCGAGGCGCTCGAGCGCGGCTGCTCCAGCGTGGTCGCCTTCGCCACCTCCGCGGTGCGCGACGCCGACAACGCCGACGAGGTCCTCGCCGCGGTCCGGGAGTCCACGGGTGTCGACCTCAAGGTGCTCCCGGGCGAGGACGAGGCACGACTCACCTTCCTCGCGGTCCGCCGCTGGTTCGGCTGGTCCGCCGGCCGTCTCGGCGTCTTCGACATCGGCGGCGGGTCGCTCGAGATCGCCGTGGGGGCCGACGAGGAGCCCGAGGTCGCCCGCTCGGTGCCGCTCGGCGCCGGACGGCTCACCCGCGACTGGCTCTCGTCGGACCCGGGCCGCGAGCGCGGCCACGTCGAGCTGCGCCTGCACGCGCGCTCGGTGATGGCCGACGTGGCCGGGCCGCTGCTGCGCGGCGGTGGCTTCGACCGTGCGGTCGCCACCAGCAAGACCTTCCGGTCCCTCGCCCGCATGTGCGGTGCCGCGCCGTCGAGCGAGGGTCGGTACGTGCGGCGCGTGCTGCGTCGTGCCGACCTGCGCCCGCTCATCTCCGAGATCGTCCACCTGAGCGACGAGGAGGTCGCCGCCCTGCCCGGCGTCTCCCACGACCGGGCCCACCAGATGGTGGCCGGAGCGGTCGTGGCCGAGGCCGCCATGGACCTCTTCGACGTCGACGAGCTCGAGATCTGTCCCTGGGCGCTGCGCGAGGGGGTGCTCCTCGAGCACCTCGCGCACCTGTAGGCCCGGTCCCGCGACCATGGTCCGCTGATCTAGGCTGCCCCTGCCATGTCGACCCGGAAGTCCGCCGAGCGCCGTTCCGACCCGCAGCTGCGGGTCTCGCTGTCGACGTCGTCGGTCTACCCCGGCAGCACGGCCAGCGGGTTCGAGGCCGCGGCGCGTCTGGGGTACGACGGGGTCGAGGTCATGGTCGGCATCGATGACGTGAGCACCGACGCGGTGGCCTGCAGCGCGCTCTCGGAGTTCCACGGCGTCCCCATCGTGTCGATCCACGCCCCGACGCTGCTGCTGACGCAGCGCGTCTGGGGCACCGACCCCTGGGGCAAGCTGCACCGCAGTGCCGAGATGGCCCACGCCACCGGCGCGTCGGTCGTGGTGGTGCACCCACCGTTCCGCTGGCAGCGGGACTACGCCAAGGGCTTCGTCGAGGGCATCGCCGACCTCGAGGCCGAGCACGGTGTCGTGTTCGCCGTGGAGAACATGTACCCGTGGCGCACGGGCAAGCGGGAGTTCCACGCCTACCTGCCCGACTGGAACCCCGTCGACGAGGAGTACGCCCACGTCACGCTCGACCTCTCGCACAGCGCGACCGCCGGGGACGACCCGGTCGCGATGGCGCGCACGCTGGGCAGCCGCCTGGCCCACGTGCACCTGGCCGACGGGGCCGGCTCGCCGAAGGACGAGCACATGGTGCCCGGGCGCGGGACCCAGCCGTGCGCCGAGTTCCTCGAGCTCGTCGCCGACTCCGACTTCGACGGCGAGATCGTGGTCGAGATCAACACCCGCAAGGCCTCCGACACGGCCGAGCGCGAGGCCGACCTGCTGGAGGCCCTGGCCTTCGCCCGGCTGCACGCCGCTCGTCGTCCCTGACGGGTCACGCGCCGGACCCCGGGAACAGCGCCCCCGACGAGCGGACGGCGTGCCAGGATGCGGCCATGATCTCCCTCGACCAGCTGCTCGCGTTCGGCCTCGCCGCGCTCGTGCTCATCGCCATCCCGGGGCCCAGCGTGGTGTTCGTGATCGGGCGCGCCCTCGCCTACGGCCGCGCCGTCGCCCTGGCGACCGTCGTCGGGAACTCCGCCGGGCTCCTCGTGATCGTGGGTCTGGTGACGCTCGGCCTGTCGGCGATCCTGGAGCGTTCGGTGCTCGCCTTCACCGTGGTCAAGCTGGCCGGTGCGGCCTACCTGGTGTGGCTGGGGGTGCAGGCGGTGCGGCACCGCAGGGACCTCTCCCTGGCCGACGTCGACGGCACAGCGGCGCCGCGACTCCTGCCGCTGCGGGTGGCCGCCCGACAGGGCTTCGTCGTGGGGATCACCAACCCGAAGGCGTTCATGATCTTCGCGGCCGTGCTGCCCCAGTTCGTCGACCGTGGAGCCGGCCACGTGCCCGCGCAGATGCTGCTGCTCGGCCTCGTCGCCTTCACGATCGGTCTGCTGAGCGACGGTCTCTGGGCCGTCGTGGCCAGCGGCCTGCGGTCCTGGTTCGCGCGGTCGCCGCGGCGCGGCGAGGCCGTCGGTGCCCTCGGCGGCGTGTCGATGATCGGGCTCGGCGTGGCCCTCGCCGCCACCGGGCACCGGAGGTAGGCCCCGGTCCAGTGCGCTGCAGGGCGGCCTAGGCCACCGACCGCCCCAGTCGGCTGGACACGACGGAGCCGACCACCAGCTGCAGCTGGTGGTAGATCATGAGCGGCAGCACGACGAACGCGACGACGTCGCTGGGGAACAGCACCGTCGCCATCGGCAGGCCGCTCGCGAGGCTCTTGTTGCTGCCGCAGAACAGCAGGGCCACCCGGTCGCCGCGGTCGAACCCGACGAGCCGTCCCCAGGCCACGCACCAGCCGAGGGCGGCACCCAGCAGCGCCGCGCAGAGCAGCGCCACGGCGACGACGTCCAGGACGGGAGCCGCCGACCAGATGCCCGCCTCGGCTCCCTCGCTGAAGGCGACGTAGACGATCAGCAGGATGGTGGACCGGTCGAAGCGCTTGAGCCCGGTGTCGTGGCGCGTCACCCAGCCGCCGACGACGGGCCGCAGGAGCTGGCCGAGCACGAACGGGGCGAGCAGCTGCAGCACGATCCGCAGCACGGAGTCGGCGTCGACCCGGGCCTCGCCACCCAGCAGCAGGGCGACGAGCACCGGGGTCAGGACCACGCCCAGCAGGTTCGACGTCGAGGCGCTCACCACGGCCGCGGCCACGTTGCCGCGGGCGATGCGGGTGTAGACCACGCAGCCCTGCACCGTCGACGGGACCAGCGTGGCGAGCAGGAGGCCGGCGGCGAGCTGTGGGGACAACCACGCGTCGGTCAGCAGTCGCGCGCCCAGGCCCAGGACGGGCAGGACCACGAACGTGACCGAGAGGATGCTGAGCTGGAGCCGCCAGTGCCGGAGGTTGTGCAGGGTCTCGGCCGCCGAGAGCCGCGCGCCGTAGAGGAAGAACAGCAGTCCGATGCCCACCATGGAGGCGATCCGCACGACGTCGAACGCGGGCCCGGACGCCGGGACCACGGAGCCGGCGACGGCCGCGGTGAACAGCAGCAGGAGGAACGGGTCGACACGGCGCACGGCCACGACGCTACGCCCGCCTACGCTGGCGTCATGACTGGTACCTCGAGCGACGGCATCGACCCCGCACGCATCGCGATCCTCGGTGGGGGCGTCATGGGCGAGACGCTGCTGACCGCCCTGATCGCGTCGGGCCGACGCCCCGTCGACCTCGTCGTCAGCGAGAAGATGCCCGACCGTGCCGAGGAGCTGCGGCAGCGGCACGGCGTCGAGGTCACCGACGTCGCCTCGGCCGTGCAGCGGGCCGGCGTGGTGCTCGTCGTGGTGAAGCCGCAGGACGTGCCCTCCGTCGTGGCCGAGATCGCCCCTCTCGTCGACCCCGCGGCCACCGTCGTGTCGCTGGCCGCCGGGGTCCGCATCGCCACCTACGAGAGCGCGCTGGCCGACGGCGTGGCCGTCGTGCGGGCCATGCCCAACACCCCGGCGCTGGTGGGGGAGGGCATGTTCGGCGTCTCTCCGGGCGCCGCGTGCGACGACACGCGCCTGGCCGAGGCCGTCGCGCTGCTCGAGACCGGCGGTCGGGTCGTCGTGGTGCCGGAGGACCAGCAGGACGGCGTCACGGCGGTCTCCGGCTCCGGACCTGCCTACGTCTTCTACCTGGCCGAGGCCATGATCGACGGTGGTGTCGCGGCCGGCCTCGACCGCGTCACCGCGCGGGCCCTCGCGGAGCAGACCATCCGAGGGGCCGCGGCCCTGCTCGCCGACACCGACGACGAGCCCGCCGAGCTGCGTCGCCGGGTCACGTCGCCCCACGGGACCACCCACGCCGCCATCAGCACGTTCGACGACCACGGCGTCGATGCGGCCCTGCGCGCGGGGGTCGAAGCGGCGGCACGCCGTTCGGCCGAGCTGTCCGCGTCGTAGGCTGCCAGCATGCCGGACACCGAACGGACCGGGTCGAGCGACGAGACCGCCGGACCCTGCCTCGTCTTCGACGAACGCCTCACCGGGTACAACTTCGGTGCCGCGCACCCCATGGCGCCGGTGCGCGTCGACCTGACGATGGTCCTGGCCGGCGAGCTCGGTGTGCTCGACCACCTCGAGGTCGTGGGCGCCGAGCCCGCCACCGACGAGGAGCTGTGCACCGTCCACACGCCGGCCTACGTCGAGCGCGTGCGCAAGCTGTCGCAGCACCCCACCCACGCCGATCCGAGCGTCGGCCTCGGCACGGAGGACAACCCGGTCTTCAGCGGCATGCACGACGCGAGCGCGCTCATCGCCGGGGCCACGCTCGAGGCCGCGCGTCGGGTCTGGACGGGACGCAACACCCACGCCGCCAACGTCTCCGGCGGTCTGCACCACGCGATGCCCGGCTCGGCGAGCGGCTTCTGCATCTACAACGACCTCGGCGTCGCCATCGCGTGGCTGCTGGCGCAGGGTGCGCAGAAGGTCGTCTACCTCGACGTCGACGCCCACCACGGCGACGGCGTCCAGGCCATGTTCTACGACGACCCGCGCGTGCTCACCATCTCGATCCACGAGGGTCCGCAGTCGCTCTTCCCGGGCACGGGCTGGTCCACCGAGACCGGTGGTCCGGGCGCGGAGGGCTCGGCGGTCAACATCCCGCTCCCGCCCGGCACGTCCGACGCGGGGTGGCTGCGTGCCTTCCACGCGATCGTGCCCGACGTGATCCGCGAGTTCGGGCCCGAGATCATCGTCTCCCAGCACGGGTGCGACTCCCACATGGACGATCCGCTGACCAACCTGATGCTTAGCGTCGACGGCCAGCGCGCGTCGTACCTGGCCGTGCGTGACCTCGCCCGCGAGGTCTGCGGCGGACGGTGGGTGGCGACCGGTGGTGGTGGCTACGCGGTCACCGAGGTCGTGCCCAGGGCGTGGACCCACCTCCTCGCGATCCTGGCCGACCACGACGTGGACCCCGAGACCGCGACGACGCAGGGCTGGCGCGACCACGTGGAGCGGCTCCGGGGCGTGCGGGCACCGCAGCGCATGACCGACGGGCGCTCCGCGTCGTACCGGGCCTGGGAGCTGGGCTACGACCCCGCCAGCTGGCTCGACCGCAGCATCCTGGCGGCCCGGACCGACACCTTCCCGCTGCTCGGTCTCGACCCGCACCTGTGACCCGCGCGGGCCCGTCTCGCCCGACCACTTTCGTCACCCCTATCCCAAAGGTCCCACGAGGCACTACGCTTCGCAGCACGCACTCGTGACGCGTCGCCGGAGGGGAAGCCGGGGAGGCGCGGGTGCCCCGAAAGCAAAGGTGAGGACATGACCGCAGGAACGACCTTCCTGACCGTCGCGGAGGTCGCGGCACAGATGCGCGTCTCCAAGATGACCGTGTACCGACTCGTCCACGACGGACAGCTGGAGGCGATCCGCGTCGGCCGCAGCTTCCGCGTGCCGGAGAAGGCGGTCGAGGACTACCTCAAGAAGTCCTACTACGAGGCCGGCTGAGCCGTCCCGTCCGTCGTCGCGTAGTCTTGGCGTCCGCCAGTTCCGCAACAAGCAGAGGTCATATTCGTGGGTTCAGTCATCAAGAAGCGTCGCAAGCGGATGTCGAAGAAGAAGCACCGCAAGATGCTCAAGCGAACCCGCGTCCAGCGCCGCAAGCTCGGCAAGTAGGGACCCATGGGGCGGGTCGTCCTCGTCACGGGGGTCTCGGGCACCCTCGCCTCGCGCGTCTCGCGCCATCTCGCCGATCTCGGTGAGTCCGCCGGGATCGACCGCGTGGTGGGCATCGACCTGCGCCCCCCGGAGGGTGACCTCGGCGGCGTCAAGTTCGTCCGCGCCGACATCCGTACCCCTGTCGTCGCGAAGGTGATCGCGGTCGAGGACGTCGACACCGTCGTCCACCTCGACCTCGCCCCGGCGCGGGGCCGCTCCGGCTCCGGCGTCAAGGAGCGCAACGTCATCGGCACGATGCAGCTGCTGGCGGCCTGTCAGCGTTCCGCCACCGTCTCCAAGCTCGTGGTCGGGTCCTCGGTCGCGGTCTACGGCTCGTCGCCGCGCGACCCCGCCCTGTTCATGGAGTCCGACTCCGCTCGTGGCGGGGTGCGGACCGGGTTCCCCAAGGACGTCGTCGAGGTGGAGTCGTACGTGCGCGGCTTCGCGCGGCGTCGGCCCGAGATCCTCATCACGACGGTGCGAGCCGCGCAGACGCTGCACCCGGAGATCGAGTCCCCGCTGCGCAGCTACTTCCTCAATCCTCTGCTGCCGGCCGTGATCGGCTTCGACCCCCGGCTGCAGTTCCTCTCGCTGCAGGACACGCTCTCGATCATCGAGCAGTCGGTGGTGAAGGACCGCCCCGGCACGTTCAACGCGGCAGGTCCGGGCGTGCTGCTGCTGTCGCAGGCCGCGCGGCGCATGGGCAAGCCCGTGGTGCCGCTGCCCGGCATCGGCTTCGGTGCAGCCGCGGCACGGATCGTGCGCGGCATGGGGGGCGAGATCTCTCCCGACCTGCACCGCCTCCTGACGTACGGGCGCGCGGTCGACACCAGCGCCCTGCGCGACATCTTCGGCTACGAGCTCTCGGCCACGACCGAGCAGGTCTTCGAGGAGTTCCGACTCGCGCAGCGACCCGGTGTCCTGGCGCTCCTGGGAGGTGGACGATGACCGACGAGCGTCGCACGATCGGCACCAAGGGCGCCGCCGGACGCGGGTCCCGCGGAGGCTCGCCCTCCTCGGGTGCACGCTCCCTCGTCGCCAAGACCCCGGCGTCGGGCAAGCCCGTCCGCAAGGCCGCGGCACCGGCCGAGCCCGCGGAGCCCGCCGAGACCCCGGCCGCCGCGACGAAGGCCGCCGACACCAAGGCCGCGAAGAAGGCCGTGAGTGCCGGCGCAGCCACGACCACGAAGACGACGCCGGGCGCCACGAAGCCCGCCACCGGCCCCGCGGCGGCGAAGAAGGCAGCCTCGTCCAAGCGTGCGACGGGTGCCTCGGCCAAGCGGCCCGCCTCGTCGCGGTCCACCGCCGGCGGTTCCCGGCTCCGGGCGGTCACCGAGGAGGACGCCGCGGCCGCTGCCGCCGCTGCGGCCGAGGAGGCGGCACGCGAGACGCGCACGGCATCGGGCAGGGCCACCCTGCCCGGCCTGCCGGTCGAGGACATCGTCCTGGCCGTCGCGCAGGCCGCCCAGCGGGTCCTGGGCTCCGACTGGGAGCACCGGCTCGCCCTCACCTTCGCGGCCCTGCGCAAGCGGCTGACGGGGGACTTCGAGGTCGACGAGTTCGGCTTCGACCCCCAGCTCACCGAGATCCTCATCGCCGCGGTCGAGCCGCTCGCCGAGACGTGGTTCCGGCTCGAGGTGCGCGGTGCCGAGAACATCCCCACCGACGGTGGGGCGCTGCTCGTGGCCAACCACTCGGGCACGGTGCCGCTCGACGGTGTCATGACCGGCTACGCGGTCAAGAAGTACAGCGGCCGCGACCTGCGTCCGCTGGGCGCCGACCTCGTCTTCGCCCTGCCGTTCGTGGGCCAGATGGCCCGCCGTGCCGGTGCGACCCTGGCCTGCACCCAGGACGCCGAGCGTCTGCTCGGCACCGGCGAGATCGCCGGCGTGTGGCCCGAGGGGTTCAAGGGCATCGGCAAGCCCTTCGCCGAGCGGTACAAGCTGCAGCGCTTCGGTCGCGGCGGCTTCGTGTCGTCCGCGTTGCGCGCCCAGGTGCCCATCGTGCCGGTCTCGATCGTGGGTGCCGAGGAGATCTATCCCCTCGTCGGCAACGTGCCCTCGCTGGCTCGTCTGCTGGGCCTGCCCTACCTGCCGGTCACCCCGTTCTTCCCGCTGCTCGGCCCGCTCGGCATGATCCCGCTGCCGAGCAAGTGGATCATCGAGTTCGGCGAGCCCATCCGCACCGACGCCTACGAGCCCGACGCCGCGGACGACCCGATGCTGCTGTTCAACGTCACCGACCAGGTGCGCGAGACCATCCAGCAGACGCTGTACCGGCTGCTCGTCGATCGCGGCAACGCGTTCTTCTGACCCGGAGCGGTCCGGCACGACCCCCGGGTGGGACCGTCAGGCCGTGCGGCGGCTACTTCTTGGTGCCGAGCAGGCCGTCGAGCAGGCCGGGGACCAGTCCCTCGGTCTCCTCGTTGCCGAGCAGGCCGCCGACGAGCGGATCGGTGACCGCGCGCAGGCCCTGGGGCGTCGCCGACGGTGAGGGGGAGACCGGTGCCGGAGCCGCCGGTGGAGCGCTCGAGGCCCCGCCGGACGAGGGCTTCTTCGTGACCGCCGCCGGGGCGGTGTCGTCGCGTGTGCTGGCGGCCGGCTCCGCGTCGGAGGCCGACGCGGGACGGCCCGGTCGGACGACCTGCTGGACCACCTGGACCAGGGCGTCGACGTCGGCCTTGGCGCACGTGCCGCACAGCCGACCGGCCTGACCGGCCAGGTCGGTGACGACGGCCGTCGCCGAGTCGAACGCGGCCGCCGCGTCGGCGGGCACCTCGGCCGACATGACGCTCAGGTCGACCGCGGAGGCTGCGGCGAAGTCGTTGACGGTGTCGATCGTCGCGGTGGAGCCGTCGGAGCCGAAGGCGCCGAAGAGCTCGGACGAGCCCTGCTCGGCCTGGGTGCTGAAGTCGTCGAGCAGCGAGCTCACCTGCGCCCGCTGCTTGGTCGAGCCGTCGCCCAGCACGGCGCGGGCCTCGCGGAGTCGCTCGGCGGCGATCTCGAGTCGTTGCGTGCCGCGGCCCTCGTCCGTGCGCTGCATGGCCAGCTCGACGTTCTCGACGCCGCGCTTGACCGGGTAGAGGACGTCGCCCGGGATCGCCTGGGCGCTGCCCGCGACCATGCCGACCACGCCGAGCGAGGACACGGCGGCCACGGCCAGGCCGGCGAGCCGGCGGCGGGCGCGGGGACGCGTCGGCGCCACGGTGGCCGGTGTGCGGTTGGCCACGGCACGGCGCGAGGCGCCCGGGTCGGGCACCAGTGCGGTCTGTGCCTCGACCAGGAGCCGCTCGCGCAGCGCGGCGCGGAACTCCGGTCGTGGCGTCGCGACGGCGGACTCGCACACCCGCTCGGCAGCGCGCACCAGCTCGGCCACCTCGGCGGTGGCGGGGGTGCCGGACTCCCAGGCCTCGTGGAAGGCCTGGGCGTCGTCGCGGCCCGAGCGGGGTCTCATCGCGTCGTCCTGTCTGTGGTGGCGTCTACAGCTCCAACGATGAGGAAGACGCTGGAGTTACGCGTTCGTGACGCGGTTCGCACCAACGCGTCCGTCAGTGGTGGGGTGGCCGGGGTGCGCGTCGGCCCGACCCGCACGGCGCGGCTCATCGGATGCCCTCCGGCATCTTCTTGGCGAGGTTGCGCACGGCTCGCAGCTGAAGCTGCTTGATGGCGCCCTCGGTCCGGCCCAGGGCGGCAGCGGTCTGGGCGATGCTCAGGCCCTGGATGAAGCGCATCAGCACGCACTCGCGCTGCTCGGTGGGCAGCTCGGCCACGGCGGCGAAGAGCATCTCGTTCGACAGGAGCGACATGACGTCGTCCTCGGTGCTGGGGGCGGTCCGGGGTCCCTCGGGCACGTCGTCGGAGACGATCTCGAGCCGAGCCCGGCCGGACTTGAAGTGGTCGACGACGAGGTTGCGGGCGATCGTGGTGAGCCAGGCGCCGAAGTCCTTGCCCTGCCAGCTGAAGCGTTGGATGGCGCGGAGGCCGCGCACGAAGGTCTCGCTCGTCAGGTCCTCGGCCAGCTGCTGGGATCCGACCCGGTAGTAGATGAACCGGAAGATCCCGTTCACGTAGTGGTCGTAGAGCTGCCCGAACGCCTCGGCGTCGCCCTCGCGGGCGAGGTCGACCAGGGCGCGCAGGCGCAGCTCCTCGGGGTCGCCGTGCGGGTCGACCGGGCCGTTGGAGAACGCGGAGCCGAGCGAGGGGCCGGGGGAGGGTGCAGGCTCGGCCAGCGCCATGGCGAGGAGGCCGTCGTCAGGGGTCGCCAGGGCGTGGGACAGTGCCCATCGCAGTGCTCCCACGTTCGCGGCCATCGATCCCTCCCGAAGATCGACACGATCGTATGCCGCTGGGTCGGCGCGTGTCTGCAGAAATCAGGGATCGGTCTCGCTCTCCGGGCGGGTCAGCGGCGCCGGACGGCGCGCACCGCGCGCCAGGCCGCGAAGGCGAGCGCCCCGCTGCCGGCCACCCGCCCGCCGGCGAGGGCGACCTTGCGTCCGGTGCGGTAGTCGCGGACGTCCCAGCCCTGGTCCTTGGCGTGCGAGCGCAGCTTCGGGTCCGGGTTGATCGCGCAGGGGTGCCCGACGAGCGAGAGCATCGGCAGGTCGTTGTGGGAGTCGGAGTAGGCGTAGCACCGCGCGAGGTCGAGGCCCTCGCGCTCGGCGATCGCCGTGACGGCGACGGCCTTGCCCTCGCCGTGCAGCAGCTCGCCGACCAGCTCTCCGGTGTAGACGCCGTCGACGTGCTCGGCCACGGTGCCGAGTGCGCCGGTGAGGCCGAGACGACGGGCGATGACGGCCGCGATCTCGATCGGCGCGGCGGTCACGAGCCAGACCCGCTGGCCGGCGTCGAGGTGCTGCTGCGCGAGCGCGCGCGTGCCGGGCCAGATCTTGTGCGCCATGTGCTCGTCGAAGATCTGCTCGCCGACCTCCTCCAGCTCGCGGACGCTGTGCCCGGCGATGAAGGCCAGGGCGGAGGAACGGGCCTTCGCGATGTGCTCGGGGTCCTCGACGCCGGCGAGACGGAAGTACACCTGCTGCCAGGCGGCCTTGGCGATGTCGCCGGTGGTGAAGAAGTCGCGCTGGTGCAGCCCACGGGCGAAGTGGTAGATCGAGGCGCCCTGCATGATCGTGTTGTCGACGTCGAAGAACGCCGCGGCGTCGGCGTCCGGACGCGGCGCCAGCCAGTGCTCGACCTCGCTCGCGGCGGCGGCGGCCTGACCGGCCAGGACGGAGCGGGACCGCAGGTTCGGCCCGGTCCGGGGGACCCGCTGGCTCGTCATGCGACGAGGCTATCGGTCGGGTGGTCCTTCGCCCAGGCTCCTTGGTCGCTCGAACCCTCCGCGAGGGCCGGGCGCGCTGTGGTTGACTCGCATCGTGACCTCCTCGAACGAGTCGGACGTCCCTGGGCTCACGAACGTCCCGGCTCCCACCAGCGTCCCGGCCCCCACCAACGTCTCGGGGCTGCTGAGCGCCGCGGCGGAGCGCACGCCGGACGCCGTCGCCCTGGTCGAGCACCGTGGCGGGCGCCACGAGCGCACGTGGGCCGAGCTCGACGCGGCGGCCGACGCCGTGGCCCGCGGCCTGAGCGGGGTGGGGCTGCGCGGCGGCCATCGCGTCGCCCTCGTCATGGCCAACCGGATCGACCTGGCGGTCGCCTACTTCGGCATCCTGCGCGGCGGCATGGTGGCCGTCCCGGTCAACCCCCGCTCGACCGAGCGCGAGATCGGCCGCATGCTGGCGGACTCCGGCGCCAAGGTCGTCCTGTGCGACGAGACGGGCATCGAGCAGGTCCGCGCCGCCGTTGCCGGGCTCGACCACGAGGGTCCCGGCCTCACGGTCGTCGTCGACGGGACCGAGCCCGGACCGGGCGAGATCGCCTTCGAGCGCCTGCTGCGCGACGCGCCCGCCGTGGAGCCGGCCGCTCCCCGCGACGACGAGGCCCCGGCGGTCGTGCTCTACACGTCGGGCACCAGCGGCAAGCCCCGTGGCGCGGTCCTGTCGCACCGAGCCCTCCTGGCCAACGTCGAGCAGACCGCGGCCGTCGAGCCGGCCATCGTCACGGCCGACGACGTCGTGCTCGGTCTGCTGCCGATGTTCCACATCTACGGCCTCAACGCCGTCCTCGGCCAGGCCGTGCGGCAGGGCGCGCGCGTGGTGATGGTCGACGGGTTCGATCCGTCCGGCCTGCTCCGCACGATCCGCGACGAGGGGGTCACGAACGTGGCCCTCGCGCCCCCCGTGATCGCGGCCTGGGCCGGACGCTCCGACCTGCGCGAGCACCTGGGCGGGGTCAAGCACGTGCTGAGCGGTGCGTCGGCGCTCGACCCGGAGCTGGCCGCCGTCTTCGCCGAGTCCTCGG
Organism: Aeromicrobium sp. 50.2.37; assembly: GCF_024655735.1. Classification (NCBI taxonomy): domain Bacteria; kingdom Bacillati; phylum Actinomycetota; class Actinomycetes; order Propionibacteriales; family Nocardioidaceae; genus Aeromicrobium; species Aeromicrobium sp. 50.2.37. The sequence continues at coordinate 45,694 of NZ_JANLGG010000018.1, read as the reverse complement.
GGCACCACGTCGAGCAGGGGTACGGGCTCACGGAGACCGCCCCCGTCATCACCGCCACGCTGGCCTCGGGTCGCGACGCCGGCGTCCCGCCGCGTCCGGGGTCCGTCGGTCGTGCGCTGCCGGGTGTCGAGCTGCGCCTCGTCGACGCCGGTGGGTCCGACGCCGCTCCCGGTGACCCCGCGGAGATCTGGGTGCGCGGGGCCAACCTGTTCTCCGGCTACTGGCCCGACGGGTCCGACGGCCCGCGCGACGACGGCTGGTACCCGACCGGCGACATCGGCTACCTCGACGACGCGGGTGACCTCACGCTCGTCGACCGGGTGCGCGAGCTCGTGATCGTGTCCGGCTTCAACGTCTACCCCGCCGAGGTCGAGGCCGTGGTGGTCGAGCTCCCCGAGGTCTCCGAGGTGGCCGTGGTCGGGCTGCCCGACGAGAGCACCGGCGAGGCGGTCGTGGCGTTCGTCGTCCCCGCGTCCTCGGGCGTCGACGCCGCAGCGCTGGAGGCGAGCGTGGTCGAGCACTGCTCCACGCGGCTCGCCCGGTTCAAGCAGCCGCGCCAGGTCGTCGTGGTCGAGGGGCTGCCGCACTCGGCGACGGGCAAGGTCGCCAAGGGGCGGCTGCGGGCGCTGGCCCGCAGCCAGGACCTCGGGCTGCTCGCCCCGTGACCGGTCCCGCCGACACCGACGTCCCGCACGCCCTCGACGCGCGGGTCGTCGTCTACAGCCGCGAGGGCTGTCACCTGTGCGAGGCCGCCGAGGCCACGGTGGCCGAGGTGTGCGCCGACGTCGACGCGACGTGGGCCCGCGTCGACGTGGACGCCGACCCCGCCCTGGTCCGCAGGTTCTCCGACATGGTGCCGGTGACCTTCGTCGACGGCCGGCAGCACGACTTCTTCCGGGTCACCGAGGCGCGGCTGCGCACGGCCCTCGGCAGCTCCTGAGCGCCGCGACCCCTACCACGGCGCGTGTGAGGAATCCCACCCACCCCCGCTCTCGATTTTGTTCCCACGTTCACAAGCTCGTAAACTGATGTGGCGCTGCGAACACCCCCCTGGGTGAATCCCCGCCGCGGCGCGATGGAGCACCGTGACCCTTCTGCGCACCCCCCGGCTCGCCGGGACCCCTGACCGTGCGACGGCCCAGGCCCCGCGTGACGTCCCCGACGCCACCGTCGCCCGGCTGCCGCTGTACCTGCGGGTCCTCGCGTCGTTCGCCGACGCCGGCGCCACGACGTGCTCGTCCGTCGAGCTCGCCGAGGCGGCCGGGGTCAACCCGGCCAAGGTGCGCAAGGACCTCTCCCACCTGGGCTCGTACGGCACGCGCGGAGTCGGCTACGACGTCGAGTACCTGCGCTACCAGATCGCCCGGGGGCTGGGGCAGACGCAGACCTGGGACGTCGTGATCGTCGGTGCCGGGCACCTCGGCTCGGCGCTCTCCACCTACCCGGGCTTCAGCCCGCGCGGCATCCGGGTCGCCGCGGTCGTCGACACCGACCCGGACCGGGTGGGCTCGACCATCGGCGACCTGCAGGTGCAGCCGCTCGCCGCGCTCGACTCGCTCGTGTCCGAGCAGGGCATCGCGATCGCCGTCGTGGCCGTGCCGGGCGACGCGGCCCAGGACGTCGCCGACCGGCTGGTCGCCGCCGGCGTCACGAGCATCCTCAACTTCGCCCCGGCCGTCCTGCAGGTCCCCGACCACGTCCAGGTCCGCAAGGTCGACCTCTCCGTCGAGCTGCAGATCCTGGCCTACCACGAGCAGCGGAAGGCGGAGACGGCATGAGCGTCCTGGTCGTGGGCATGTCCCACCGTTCGGCCCCGATCGACGTGCTGGAGCGCGCCTCCCTCGACACGGACGCGGCGGTCAAGCTGGCCCACCGTGCCCTCGAGTCGGCGTCGGTCACCGAGGCGGCCGTGATCTCCACGTGCAACCGCGTCGAGGTGTACGTCGAGGCCGACCGGTTCCACAACGCCCTCGAGGACGTTTCCCACCTGCTCGCCGAGCAGGCCGGCATGGGCCGTGAGGACCTCGTGCACCACGCCTACGTGCACTACGACGACTCGGCCGTGGCCCACCTGTTCTCGGTGGCCTCCGGCATGGACTCGATGATCCTCGGCGAGAGCCAGATCCTCGGCCAGGTGCGGCAGGCGCTGCACACCGGCCAGGCCGAGTCCACGATCGGCTCGGCGCTGAACGCGCTCTTCCAGCAGGCGCTGCGCATCGGCAAGCGCGGCCACGCCGAGACGGGCATCGACCGGCTCGCGCCCTCGACCGTCACGGCCGGCCTCGACGCTGTCGGCCCGGTCGTGACCGCTCCGGGGACGCGCTTCCTGGTGGCCGGTGCCGGCACCATGGCGAGCCTCGCCGTGCGCACGCTCGTCGAGCGCGGCGTGGCCCCGCACCGGATCATGGTCGCCAACCGCACGTTCCAGCGGGCGTACGAGCTCGTCGCCACGTTCGGCGTCAGCGCCGTGCGGTGGGAGGCCATGGACGTCGAGCTGTCCGCGGCCGACGTCGTCATCAGCTGCACCGGGGCGGCCGGCTCGGTGTTCGCCACCGACCGCGTGTCCCGCGTCCTCGACGCCGGTCTGTCCAACGTCACCGGTGAGCTGGTCTTCGTCGACCTGGCGCTGCCGCGCGACGTCGAGGCCGGGGTGTCCGAGCTCGAGTCCGTCAGCGTCATCGACCTCGTCACGCTGGCGGCTCGCTCGGAGAACGCCGAGCTCGCGGCCGACGTCCAGCAGGTCCGCGCGATCGTCGACGACGAGGTGCGCAGCTTCCTGGCCGCCAAGAGCCAGTCACGCGTCACGCCGACGGTCGTGGCGCTGCGGAGCATGGCGACCGAGGTCGTCGAGGCCGAGACGAGCCGTCTGCTCGGCCGGCTCCACGGCCTGCCGGACGAGCAGGTCGACCAGGTGCGCCTGGCGCTCAAGCGGGTCGCCGACAAGCTCATCCACGCCCCCACCGTGCGCGTGCAGCAGCTGGTCGACGGGCCGGGGGGTCTCACCTACGCCGACGCGCTCTCCGACCTGTTCGCGCTCGACCCCGCCGCGGTCCAGGCGGTCACCCAGGTGAAGGGGGAGAAGGCATGACCACCACCCCCCAGCAGCCTGCGCGTGAGACGCCCCTGCGCCTGGGCACCCGCGCCAGCGCGCTGGCCACGACCCAGTCCGGCCACGTCGCGGCTCGGATCACCGAGCTGACCGGTGTCGAGGTCGAGCTCGTGACCATCAGCACCGAGGGCGACCGCAACCAGGCGCCGCTCACGCAGATCGGCGGAACCGGGGTGTTCGTGGCGGCGCTGCGCGAGGCCGTCGTCGACGGCACCGTCGACTTCGCGGTCCACTCCCTCAAGGACCTGCCCACCGCGGCGGACCCGCGGCTGGCCCTCGCCGCGGTGAGCGTCCGTGAGGACCCCCGCGACGTGCTCGTCGCCCGCGACGGCCTGACCCTGGGCGAGCTGCCGCGTGGTGCGCGCGTGGGCACCGGCTCCCCGCGTCGCGAGGCCCAGCTGAACGCCCTCGGCCTGGGGGTCGAGGTCGTCCCCGTGCGCGGCAACGTCGACACCCGGATCGCGAAGGTCCGCTCCGGCGACCTCGACGCCGTGGTGCTGGCCCGCGCCGGCCTGCTGCGCCTGGGACGGGAGTCCGAGGCCACCGAGGTCCTCGACCCCATCCAGGTCCTCCCCGCCCCCGGACAGGGGGCCCTCGCCTGTGAGTGCCGCGTCGACGACGACGCGACCGCTCGCCTGCTCTCCGTGCTCGACGACCCGGACACCCGGGCCGCCGTCACGGCAGAACGTTCCCTGCTCTCCACCTTGGAGGCAGGGTGCAGCGCACCGGTCGGAGCTCTCGCCGACGTCGTCTGGGGCGACGACGGCGACGAGCTGTGGCTGCGCGCCGTGGTCGGAGACCCCTCCGGCTCACCCACCATCCGCCTGTCCGCCTCCGGCTCGCTCAGCGAGCCGGCAGCGGTCGGCGAACGTCTCGCTGCCGAGATGCTCGCCGAAGGCGCAGCCGAGCTGATGGCCACCCCCGCGGTCGGTCCATCGATCGGTTCCGCCTCATGACCACCCGGCAGTCAAGGAAGAAGACCACCACCGTGACACCACCCACCACCGCCACCGTCGAAGCACCCGCGAAGAAGGAGCCCGCCACGAAGCGCAGCCCCAAGCCGCTGGGGCACGTGAGCTTCGTCGGCACGGGACCGGGCGACGCCAGCCTGCTGACCGTCCGCGCGGCCGAGCTCATCGCGCAGGCCGACGTCGCCATCATCGAGCAGCCCGAGCAGGCTGCCCTCGTGCCCGAGGGCGTCGAGATCGTCGACGGCGGGCTCGGTGAGGACGGCGTCGTCCTCACCCACGCCGCGCGTGCTCGTCTCGTGGTGCGCCACGCGAAGACCGGGGCGCACGTCGTGCGGCTCGTGAGCGGCGACCCGTTCACGTACGCCACGGCGCCCGAGGAGGCTGCGGCCTGCGCGAAGGCGGGCATCGCCTTCGAGATCGTCCCCGGCGTCTCGTCGGTGACGGGCGTCCCCGCCTACGCGGGCGTGCCGCTGACCAACAAGGCGCACCGCCAGTACCGCGTCGTCAGCGTCGGCGACGCGTCGATCGCCTGGCCCGACCACGCCGGCACCGACACCCTGGTGCTGCTGTCGGCCGTGGCGCGGATCGGCGAGATCGCCGCGGGCCTGATCGAGGCCGGCCGGTCCGCCGAGACCCCCGTGGCCATGACCCGCGTCGGCACCACCACCGAGCAGTCGACGGTCGTCTCGACCCTCGCCGACATCGCCGTCGACGCGAGGGCCGCGGGCATGACGTCGCCGGCCATCACGGTCGTGGGCGAGGTCGTGGCCATGCGCGAGGCGCTCTCGTGGTTCGAGACCAAGCCGCTGTACGGGTGGCGCGTGCTCGTGCCCCGCACCAAGGAGCAGTCGGCCGGCCTGGCTGCGCGTCTGCGGTCCTACGGCGCCGTGTCCGAGGAGGTCCCCACCATTTCGGTCGAGCCGCCGCGCAACCCCCAGCAGATGGACAAGGCCGTGCGCGGACTCGTCGAGGGCCGGTACGAGTGGGTGGCCTTCACGAGCGCGAACGCCGTCAAGGCCGTCCGCGAGAAGTTCGAGGAGTACGGGCTCGACGCGCGTGCGTTCTCCGGACTCAAGATCGCCGCCGTGGGCGAGAAGACGGCCGAGGCCATCGCCACCTGGGGCATCAAGGCCGACCTGGTCCCGAGCGGCGAGCAGTCGGCCCGGGGCCTCCTCGAGGACTGGCCGCCGTTCGACGAGCTGCTGGACCCGATCAACCGGGTGTTCCTGCCGCGCGCCGACATCGCCACCGAGACGCTCGTGGCGGGTCTGCAGGAGCTCGGCTGGGAGGTCGACGACGTCACGGCGTACCGCACCGTGCGGGCGGCCCCGCCGCCGGCGCCGACCCGCGAGGCCATCAAGACCGGCAAGTTCGACGCGGTGCTCTTCACGTCGAGCTCCACGGTGCGCAACCTGGTCGGCATCGCGGGCAAGCCGCACGCGTCGACGATCATCGCGTGCATCGGCCCGGCCACGGCCCAGACGGCCGAGGAGCACGGTCTGCGGGTCGACGTCATGGCCGAGCAGCCGTCGGCGGAGGTGCTGGCCGACGCGCTGGCCGCCTTCGGTGCGGCGCGCCGTCTCGAGTTCCTCGAGGCCGGCGAGCCGGTGCTGAAGCCGTCGCAGAAGAAGCCCTCGTCGCGTCGCAAGGCCTGACGTGGGACCTGTCCAACGACCGCGCCGTCTCCGCACGACGCCCGCCATGCGGGCGCTCGTGCGCGAGACGCGCACGGAGCCCTCGCAGCTGGTGCTGCCGATGTTCGTGGCCGAGGGCCTGCGCGAGCCGCGGCCGATCGCGAGCATGCCCGGCGTCGTCCAGCACTCGCGTGACTCGGCGCGGCGTGCCGTGCGCGAGGCCGCCGACCTCGGCCTCGGGGGCGTCATGCTGTTCGGCGTCCCCGAGCACAAGGACGCAGAGGGGTCCGGGGCGCTGGCGGCCGACGGCATCCTCAACGTCGCCCTCGCGGACGCGCGCGACGAGGTGGGCGACGACCTGCTCGTCATGGCCGACCTGTGCCTCGACGAGTTCACCGACCACGGCCACTGCGGCGTGCTCGACGACCACGGACGTGTCGACAACGACGCCACGCTCGAGATCTACGGACGGATGGGCGTGGCGCAGGCCGAGGCCGGGGCCCACCTCGTCGGTCCCAGCGGCATGATGGACGGCCAGGTCGGCGTCGTGCGGTCCGCCCTCGACGCGGCCGGGCACACCGACGTGGCGATCCTGGCCTACGCCGCCAAGTACGCGTCCGCCTTCTACGGACCGTTCCGCGAGGCCGTCGACTCCTCGCTGCAGGGGGATCGCGCGACCTACCAGCAGGATCCGGGCAACGCCCGCGAGGCGCTGCGCGAGACCCTGCTCGACGTGGCCGAGGGTGCCGACATCGTCATGGTCAAGCCGGCGATGGCCTACCTCGACCTCGTCGCGCTCGTCCGCGCGCACGTGAGCCTGCCGGTCGCCGCCTACACGGTCTCGGGGGAGTACTCCATGGTCGAGGCCGCCGCCCAGCAGGGCTGGATCGACCGCGACCGGACGGTCGACGAGACGATCACGTCGATCCGCCGTGCCGGCGCCGACATCGTGCTGACGTACTGGGCCGCCGAGCTCGCCCGTCGCGCCTGAGCCCTTCGGGTCCGGTGGCGTCGTCGTCGTGACGACGTGCGCGGCAGTGATCCCCGCCGGTCGCGGCGAGCGGGCAGGGAACGAGGAAGCCCCCGGTCGACGACGACCGGGGGCTTCCAGCAGGGCGATCAGCCCTTCGTGTACTTGTCCATGCAGGTCTTGAAGCGAGCCGCGTGGGTGCTGAGCGGCAGCGCCGAGACCTCGAGCGCGCAGCGCAGGTTGGCCTCGGTGGCCGAGAGCAGGTCCGTGACCGGCTTGGTGACGGGGGCCAGCGGCGTGTCCTCGACCGCGCCCTGGACGGCACCGCCGACCGTGGAGCCGCCACCGCCGCCGGAGGAGCCACCCGTGGATCCGCCGGTCGAGCCCGTGCCACCACCGGTGGACCCGGTCCCGCCACCGGTCGACCCGGTGCCGCCGGTCGAGCCGCCCGTGGACCCCTTGCCCGATCCGCCCTTCGACCCGCCCGAGGCCTCGCTCTGGCGGACCTTCTTCTCCTTCTTCGCGGCGTCCTGACGCTGCGAGGGGGTCAGGGTCTGGTCGAAGGAGCGGCTGGTGAGCACCGAGCCCGTGGACGTGCCGTTGGGGGTGGCGGTGAAGTCGCCGCCCGCGTAGGCCTTGCTGATGCTCAGCACGAGGTCGACGTAGGAGGAGGAGTTGTTGTAGCGCCGCACGGCCGCGGCCGCGTCACCCTCGTCGGAGAGGTCGCCGCTGCCGGAGCACAGGTAGATGCCCGACGCGGTGGCCGCGTCGTTGATGTTCTGCGGGTCCTTCTTGCCGTCGCCGTCGGCGTCGACGCCGACCGAGCGCCAGGTGCCGGGGATGAACTGCATCGGGCCGACCGCACGGTCGTAGACCGAGTCCTTGTCGAGCGCGCCGTTGTCGCTGTCGGTGATCTTCGCGACGCCGTCGCGGCCGTCGAGCGGGATGCCGTAGATGCCGGGCTTGGCGACGCCCTTGGAGTCGAGCGCGTTGCCACCGGTGCGGCCGTGGTTGGACTCGACGCGGCCGATGGCGGCGACGAGGTTCCAGGGCAGGTTGCAGGAGGCGTCGGCCTTGGCGAGCAGCGTCTCGGCGCGGCGGTAGGCGTAGAGCGCGGAGGCCGGGATGCCGTTGGTGGACAGGGTGGCGAGGGTGCCGGAGGCGCCGGCGCGCGAGTCGACGCCCGCGGGCTCGGCCTGCACGCTGGCCGGCTTCTCGAACGCCGTGGCGGGCACGTCGGGGACCTCGTCGGCGCTGACCCGGTCGTCCGCCGTGGCGAGACCGGAGTTGCCGATCGCTGCACCCCAGGCGACGACGAGCAGGCTCATCGGAACCAGGGCGCTGGCCTTCTGCCAGCGGCTGAGCTTTCGTGCTCCCATGGAATAGGTGTCCTCCCCCGTGACCTCGTGGCGTCGGTCACAGTAAACGGATGTTACCGGTCGGGCCGCCTCCCGGCAAAGTGGTCCGCGTCTCATCAACGACGTACGTGTCTGCCAGGTTACGGCCGACGGTGCCCCCCTGCGACCCGGTTGAGACAATGGACGGGTGACTTCGACTCCCGTGTCCCAGCAGTGGTTCGACCGCGCCGTGCAGGTCTCGCCCGGCGGTGTGAACTCCCCGGTGCGAGCGTTCCGTGCGGTGGGGGGCACCCCCCGCTTCATGGTCTCGGGCCAGGGGGCCTGGCTGCGCGACGCCGACGACACCGAGTACCTCGACCTCGTGGGGTCCTGGGGCCCGATGCTGCTCGGCCACGCGCACCCCGAGGTGATCGCCGCGGTCACGGCTGCGGCGGCCCGCGGCACCTCGTTCGGCACGCCCAGCCCGCCCGAGGTGGAGCTGGCCGAGGAGATCGTCGGGCGCGCTCCCGTCGAGCAGGTCCGGCTGGTCACGTCGGGCACGGAGGCGACCATGTCGGCCATCCGCCTGGCGCGCGGGTTCACCGGTCGCAGCCGGGTGGTCAAGTTCGCCGGCTGCTACCACGGGCACGTCGACTCGCTCCTGGCCGAGGCGGGGTCGGGCGTGGTCACCCTCGGGCTCCCCGGCTCGCCCGGGATCCCCGCCCACGTCACCGCCGACACGATCGTGCTCCCCTTCAACGACCGTGACGCCGTGGCGGCGGCGTTCGCCGAGCACGGCGCCGACATCGCGTGCGTGATCACCGAGGCCGCGGCCGGGAACATGGGCGTCGTCGCGCCCGAGCCCGGGTTCAACCGCTTCCTGTCCGAGACGTGCGCGGCGCACGGGGCCCTGTTCGTGAGCGACGAGGTGATGACGGGGTTCCGCGTCACGCGCTCCGGGCACTGGGGCCTCGACGGGGCGGTCGAGGGGTGGCGGCCCGACCTGCTGACCTTCGGCAAGGTCATGGGCGGCGGGTTCCCCGCGGCGGCCTTCGGGGGTCGCGCCGACGTCATGTCGCTGCTGGCGCCGAGCGGGCCGGTCTACCAGGCCGGGACCCTCGCCGGGAACCCCGTGGCCTCCACGGCGGGGCTCACCACCCTCCGCCTCGCCGACGACGCCGCCTACGCCCGCCTCGACGACTGGTCGGTCCAGGCACGCGGCCTCGTCTCGTCGGCGCTCGACGAGGCCGGGGTGCCGCACGTGGTGCAGAACGTCGGCAGCATGTTCAGCGTGGTGTGGGGGCTCACCGAGCCGGTGCGCGACTTCGCGGGCGTGCAGCGCCAGGAGACGTACCGCTACACCGCGTTCTTCCACGCCATGCTCGACGCCGGCGTGTACCTGCCCCCCAGCGCCTTCGAGTCCTGGTTCGTCTCGGCGGCACACGACGACCGCGCACTCTCTAGGATGGCCGAGGCGCTGCCCGCCGCCGCTCGTGCTGCTGCCGCAGCGACGCCGGCCCCCCAGGAGGCAGCCGCTCCGTCATCGGTAGAGCCGTCGACCATCGCAAGGACCCCCTCATGAGCGAACGCACGATCGTCCACCTGATGCGCCACGGCGAGGTGCACAACCCCGAGGGCGTGCTCTACGGCCGGCTCCCGGAGTTCTACCTCTCCGACCTCGGCCACCAGATGGCCGTCAAGGCCGCGGACTTCCTGTCCAAGCACGAGATCGTCCACCTCGTGTCCTCGCCGCTCGAGCGCGCCCAGCAGACCGCGGCGCCGCTCGCCACCCTGCTCGAGGCGGAGGTGACGATCGACCCGCGGGTCATCGAGGCCGACAACCTCTTCGAGGGCCGCACCGTCGGGGCTGAGCCGAAGGCGCTGGCGCACCCGAGGAACTGGTGGCTGCTGCGCAACCCGTTCCGGCCCTCGTGGGGCGAGCCGTACCAGGACATCGCGACGCGCATGCGGGCCGCCGTGGCCGACGCGCGCGACGCCGCCCGCGGCCACGAGGCGGTCATCGTCTCCCACCAGCTGCCGGTCTGGATCGCACGCCAGGCGTTCGAGCAGAACTCGTTCGTGCACGACCCCCGCAAGCGCCAGTGCACGCTCGCCAGCATCACGAGCCTCACCTTCGACGGCGACGACTACGTCGGCTTCACCTACGCCGAGCCCGCAGGCGACCTGCTGCCCGACGACCTCAAGGCCGGCAAGAAGTTCGTCGGAGGCGCCTGACCCGTGACCCGATCCTTCCCCCGGCGAGGTGGCGTGCTGCTGCTCGTCGTGACCCTCGCGGTGCTCGCCGGCTGCTCCGGTCGCGGCACCGAGGGCTCCACGGGCGGCTACGTGAGCGGGAGCCGCTTCGTGAGCCTCGTGCCGGTCGACGAGCGCGAGGAGGCGCCCGTCCTGGAGGGTGAGGACCTGGCGGGAGAGACGGTCAGCTCGGCCGACTTCGCCGGCACGACCCTGGTGGTCAACGTGTGGGGCTCCTGGTGCCCGCCGTGCCGCAAGGAGGCGCCGGTGCTGCAGGGGGTCGCGGAGCAGTACGCGGACCGCGGCGTGCAGTTCCTCGGGCTCAACGTGCGCGACCAGGAGGCCGCGGCGCGAGCCTTCGAGAAGCGCATCGGCACGACGTACCCGAGCATCGTCGACACCGACGGTCGCCAGCAGCTCGGGTTCGCCGACAGCCTGCCGTCGCAGGCCATCCCGACCACCTGGGTCATCGACGCCGAGGGTCGGGTGGCGGCGAGGATCATCGACCCCGACCTGCGTGCGTCCACGCTCTCGGGCGTCCTCGACGACGTCCTGACGAGCCGGTCATGACCGACTGGTTCGCGGACACCGTCCTGTCCGGGTCGCTGCTGCTCGCCGTGCCGGTGGCCGTGGTGGCCGGCCTGGTGTCGTTCTTCTCGCCGTGCGTGCTGCCGCTGCTGCCCGGCTACCTGTCCTACGTGAGTGGCGTGGGCGTGCAGGACCTCGAGACGTCGGGCCGGTCGCGCCTGCTGCTCGGCTCCGTGCTGTTCGTCCTGGGCTTCACGGTCGTGTTCGTGGCCGGCGGTGCCCTGTTCGGCGCGGTGGGCCAGCAGCTCTACGACTACCGGCGGCTCATGTCGATCGTGCTCGGCCTGGTGGTGATCGTGCTGGGCCTCGTGTTCAGCGGCGTGCTGCCGGTGCTGCAGCGCGAGGTGCGCGTGCACGCCGTGCCCGCCGTGGGCGTGGCCATCGCCCCCGTGCTGGGCGTCTTCTTCGGGCTGGGGTGGCTGCCCTGCATCGGCCCCACGCTCGGTGCCGTGCTCACGCTCGCCAACACCGAGGGGACGCTCGAGCGCGGCGCCTTCCTGACCTTCACCTACTGCCTCGGGCTGGGCCTGCCGTTCGTGGTCGCGGCGCTCGCCTTCGGCCGGTTCATGGGTGCCGTCCGCTGGGCCCGCCGCCACCAGCAGACGCTGCAGCGGGTCGGTGGCGGCCTGCTCGTCGTCGTGGGGGTGCTGCTGGTGACCGGTGTGTGGGACGCCCTCGTGACCGACCTGCAGACGTGGGCCGGCGGCTACGGGGCGGCGATCTGATGGCCCGCGAACCTCGTGAGCGCCCCGACCTGGCGCCTGCGCTCGGCACGGTCGAGACCCTGCGGTGGGCGTGGCGCCAGCTCACGTCGATGCGCACGGCGCTCCTGCTGCTCCTGCTGCTCGCCGTGGCGGCGATCCCCGGCTCGATCGTCCCGCAGCGCGGCGTCGACGCCCGGGCGGTCGAGGCGTTCCAGGCCCGGCACCCCGACCTGACGCCGTGGCTGGAGCGGCTTGGTGTCTTCCACACCTACACGTCGCCCTGGTTCAGCGCGATCTACCTGCTGCTCATGGTCTCGCTCGTGGGCTGCATCCTGCCGCGCACCCGGGTGTACCTGAAGGCCGTCCGTGCTCGACCGCCCAAGGCCCCGCGCAACCTCGAGCGCCTGCCCGCGTCGGCCGTGTTCGAGACGGACGCCGACGTCGAGGAGGTGCTGGCCGTCGCGCGCGAGACGCTGCGCGGCCCACGTCTGCTGCCCACGCGCATCGACGTCGTGCGGGGGTCGGAAGGGGCTCCCGGCGGGGGTGCCGGGCCGGGGGCGGCGAACGACACCGGCGGGGGTGCCGGGCCGGGGGCGGCGAACGAGACCGCCGAGGTCCGGGCGGAGCGGGGCTACCTGCGCGAGCTGGGCAACCTGGTGTTCCACACGAGCATCGTGGCGGTGCTGGTCGGCGTGGCCGTGGGGGCGCTGTTCGGCTACCGGGGCGCGGCGATCGTGACGCAGGGCGACGGCTTCGCCAACGTGCTCACGCAGTACGACGAGTTCTCCTCGGGTGCGCTGTTCGACACCGACGACCTGCCGCCCTTCTCGCTGCAGCTGGACCGGATGATCGCGCGGTTCTGGACCGAGGGGCCGCAGCGGGGCGCGCCGCGACTGTTCGAGGCGTCTGGCTCCTACCGTGCCGGCGTCGACGGCGCGGAGAAGCCGTACGAGATCCGTGTCAACCACCCGCTGGCCGTCGACGGCACGTCGGTGTTCCTCGTGGGCCAGGGCTACGCGCCCGTCATCAGGGTCACGGACGCCCAGGGCGACGTCGTGTTCGACGGCGCGGTCCCGTTCCTGCCCGCGGACGGCACGTACACCTCCAACGGCGTCATCAAGGTCCCCGAGGCGCAGCCGGAGCAGCTGGGCTTCCAAGGCTTCTTCCTGCCGACCGCGGTGTCGGACGGCACGGAGGAGGCCTCGATCTCGGCCTTCCCCGGCGCCGTCAACCCGCTGCTCGGGCTGTTCGTCTTCCACGGCGACCTCGGCATCGACGACGGGCTCCCGCAGTCGGTCTACGTGCTCGACAAGGAGAACCTCGAGCAGTACAAGAACGCCGACGGGTCGAACTTCCGGGTGAGCCTGAGCCCCGGCCAGGAGGCCGACCTGCCCGACGGCGGCACCATCGAGTTCGTCGACCTGACTCTCTTCGCCCGCTTCCAGATCGCGTCGACGCCGCTGGTGTGGCTGCCCCTCGGCGGCATCAGCATCGGCATCGTCGGGCTGGTGCTCTCGCTGGCGATCCGTCCCCGCCGCACCTGGGTCCGAGCCCGTCGGGACGGCTCACGTACCGTGGTGGAGGTCGCCGCGCTCGACCGCGTCCCCCGGGACGACCTCGGCACGAGCCTCGACGAGCTGCTCGAGCGGCTGCGCAGCGGGCTCGGTGACCGGACCGATCCGCAGAAGGAGATCCGATGAACCTCGCCGACTACGCGCAGGTGTCGAACTACGCCATCGCCTCGGCCACGGGCATCGTCGCCCTGGCCTTCCTCGCGCACGTCGCCGAGTGGGGCTTCGCCCGGCGCAGCGCGCCCACGTCGGCGCAGGTCCCGGTCACCGCCGGTGCCCCCTCCGAGTCGGTAGACGACGACGCAGCTGCCTCGCCCGAGGAGTCGCCGAGCCGTTCCGACGTCCTCTCGTCGATCGCCTACTCGCTCGCCGTGCTCGCGAGCGTCGTGCTGGTCGTCGGCATGGTCTCCCGCGGGCTCGCTGCGCAGCGGGTGCCGTGGGGCAACATGTACGAGTTCGGCGTCGGCGGTGCCCTGGTGGCGCTCGTCGTCTACGTCGTCGTCGCGCGGATCTCGCCCATCGAGTGGCTGGGCGGCATCGTCACGGGCTTCGCGCTGGTCGTGCTCGGGATGGCGTCGTCGACGTACGTCCCGGCCGGTCCGCTCGTGCCCGCCCTGCACTCCTACTGGCTGGTCATCCACGTGGCCGCGGTCATGATCGCGGGGGCCTTCTTCCTGCTCGGCACGGCGGCGTCGGTGCTGTACCTCGTCCGCGCCCGCGCCGAGGAGAACGGCACCGTCGGCCCGACGCTGTCGCGGTTCCCGACCGCCGCCGTGATGGACCAGCTGGCCTACCGCGTGATCGCCGTGGGCTTCCCGCTCTGGACGTTCGGCGCCCTCATCGCGGGCCCGATCTGGGCGCACTACGCCTGGGGCCGCTACTGGGGCTGGGACCCCAAGGAGGTCTGGGCGTTCATCACGTGGGTGGTCTACGCCGGCTACCTGCACGCCCGCGCCACGGCCGGCTGGAAGGGCAAGCGCGCCGCGACCATCGCGATCGTCGGCTTCGCCACCTTCCTGTTCAGCTACTACGGCGTCAACCTCTTCGGCTCCGGCCTCCACTCCTACGCCAAGTAACCCCCAAGTCTCTCCGTTTCGGACACTTGCGGGGCAGGTCGCCCCGTCGAAACGACCCGCAAGTGTCCGAAACGTAGAGACTGGCCGGTTGTCCACAGGGGCGCGTTGCCCCGCGACCGGGGTGCGGCCACGGTGGGGCGATGGAACTGCCCACCGACCGACCGTTCACCGTGCGGGAGGCAGCGGCGCGCGGGGTGACACGCGACGTCCTGCGGAGTCGTCGGTTCCGGCGTCTGCTGCGCGGCGTGTACGTCGGAGCCCACGTCGCGCTGACCCTGCGGGTGCGGCTGCTCGCGGTGCTCCTCGTTCTCCCTGACGACTGCGCGGTGAGTCACCGCACGGCGCTGGCCCTCTGGGGACACGACACCGGGGGAGCGGGACTGGAGCTCTCCACCCGCACCGAGCTGCGCACCCGTCTGCCCGGGGTCGTGCTGCATCGTCGACTCCACCCGATCCAGACCGTCGAGCGCGACGGCCTCCGGGTGACGACGCCGGAGCGGACCTTCGTCGACTGCGGGACCCGGCTCGGGATCGTCTCGCTGGTGCAGGCGGCGGAGCACCTCCTGCGGACCGCCACGACGAGGAACGTCCTGGACACCTTCTGCTGGACCCATCACCTCCACGGCGTGGTCCGCGCACGGCGAGCGATGGCCCTGGTGCGGGAGGGAGCGGAGTCACCCATGGAGTCCCTGCTTCGGCTCATGCTGGTGTTCGCACGGTTGCCGGAGCCGCGGGTGAACGTCGACGTCCGCGACCAACAGGGTCGGTTCGTCGCGCGGGTCGACCTCCTCTACCCGCGGTGGAAGGTGGTGGTGGAGTACGACGGACGGCACCACGAGACCGACGCTCGGCAGTGGGCGCGTGACCGCTGGCGACGGGAGGCGCTCGAGGCCCTCGGGTACCGGGTCATCGTGGTGGCGGCCGCCGACCTCGCCGAGCCCCGGCAGATTCCCTGGCGCGTTCATCGCGCCCTGGTCGAGCGCGGCTACGACGGACCGCCTCCGGTGACGAGCGTCCAGTGGCTTCGCTGGTTCACTCGGGCTCCCGTCGTGGACACTTCCGGGGCGCGTAGAGCCGCCTGACCCACCCGCAACTGTCCGAAGCGGGGAGACGGCGTGGGGTCAGAGGCCGCGGAGGTAGTCGGGGTCGTCGTCGGGGCCGCGGGTGGGAGGGCGGCCACCGGGCCAGCCGTAGCCGGAGTCGCGCGGGGGGCGGCCCTTGCGGGGCTGCGAGCCCAGGAAGACCCAGGCCAGCGGGCCGACGAACGGGACCAGGATGACGACGAACCACGCCGGCTTCGGCAGGCCGCGCACCTGGCTGCGGGGCGTGGCCAGCAGGTCGAAGAACGCATACACCAGCAGCACCACGGCGACGATCGCGATCAGTGCCTTGCCCATGGCGACACCGTACCCGCGACCCTCAACCTCGGCCGGTCGACGGCCGGGCCGCGCGACGGGTGGAGCAGCCGACGACCACCCCGGCCCCGCCGTCGAGGGCGTGAGCGCGGGCGAGCGACCTGCCCCGATGCGTCGACCGATAACCTCGGGGCATGAAGGCCTTCTGGAGGTACACGCTCGCCCGGCTCAGCGTCCTGGCCATCACCTACCTGCTGCTGTGGGGCGTCGGCCAGTTCTTCCTGGAGTTCGACGAGCTGACGAACCTGCTCGTCCTCCTCGCCGCCATGATCATCTCCTCGATCATCTCGATCTTCCTGCTCGCGGGGATGCGCGAGGACCTCGCCGCGAACGTGCAGCAGCGGGCCGAGCGCATGTCGTCGCGCATCGAGGAGTCGCGCAGTGCCGAAGACGTCGACTGAGACCCGCGCCTGGATCGACGAGGCGATCCGCCGCGTCGAGGCCGACGCCAACCGCAGCGCCGACACCCACCTGCACGCGCTGCCCGTCGCCACGCCCGACGTCGACCTCTACCTGAAGGACGAGTCGGTCCACCCCACCGGCAGCCTCAAGCACCGCCTGGCCCGCTCGCTCTTCCTGCACGCCCTCTGCAACGGCTGGATCGGGCCGGACTCCATCATCGTCGAGGCGTCCAGCGGGTCCACCGCCGTCAGCGAGGCGTACTTCGCGCGGCTCGTCGGCCTGCCGTTCGTGGCCGTCATGCCGGCCGCCACGAGCACCGAGAAGGTCGCCCTCATCGAGTGGCACGGTGGCCGCTGCCACTTCGTGCAGAACGCCGCCGACGTGTACGACGAGGCCCGCCGCGTGGCCGCCGACTGCGGTGGCCACTACATGGACCAGTTCACCTACGCCGAGCGAGCCACCGACTGGCGGGGCAACAACAACATCGCCGAGTCGATCTTCGAGCAGATGTCGGCCGAGCGTCACCCCGTCCCGACGTGGGTCGTGGTCAGCGCCGGCACGGGCGGCACGTCGGCCACGATCGGCCGCTACCTGCGCTACCGCCGCCACCCCACGTCGTTGCTGGTGGCCGATCCCGAGAACTCCGCGTTCCTCGACGGCTGGGCGGAGGACCGGTCCGACGTGGTCACGGGCGCCTCGTCGCGCATCGAGGGCATCGGCCGGCCGCGCGTGGAGCCGTCCTTCGTCGGCGGCGTCATCGACGACATGCTGCGCGTCCCCGACGCCGCCTCCATCGCCACGATGCGCTGGACGAGCGACCGGCTCGGACGACTCGTGGGCGGGTCGACCGGCACCAACGTGTGGGCGTCGCTGACCCTCGCCACCCGCATGCACCGGGCAGGGGAGCAGGGCAGCATCGTCACGCTGCTGTGCGACGCGGGGGAGCGCTACCTCAGCACCTACTACGACGACGCGTGGCTGGCCGAGCGCGGCATCGACCTCGCGCCGTTCTCGGCGACGCTCGAGGAGTACGACGCGACCGGCTCCCTACCGGTGCCGGACGACCGTGGGGTCAGCTGACCTCGACGAGCGTCCACGACTCCACGCGCCCGTCGGCGAGCACGAGGTGGCCCAGCGTGCCGTGCGGCTGGCGTCGCTTGTCGGTGGGCGAGCCGGGGTTGAGGATCCGCAGGCCGTCGTCGGGGTCCTCGCTCGTCTCGTCCCACGGGATGTGGGAGTGGCCGAACACGACGACGTCGGCGTCGGGGAAGCGCCGACGCATGCGCCGCACGCGACCCTGCTTGGCGCCGGCGTCGTGGATCATCGCCACGCGAACGCCGGCGAGCTCGAGCTCGAGGGTCTCCGGTGCGCCCCACGCGGCGACGTCGGCACCGTCGTTGTTGCCCTGCACGACATGGACGGGGGCGAGCGCGGCCAGCTCGTCGAGCACCGACGGGACGCACACGTCGCCGGCGTGCAGCACCAGGTCGACGCCGCGCAGCTCCTCGGCGACGCGGTCGGGAAGGCCCTTCCAGAACCGCGGCGCGTGGGTGTCGGAGACGACGCCGACATGCACCCGGCGGGGGTGCCGGGCCGTGGGCGGCGAAGCAGCCCGGCGGGGGTGCCGGGCCGTGGGCGGCAGTTCGGCCGGGCTCACCGGCCCAGCACGAGGCCGAGCGCCAGTCCGGCCGACCACAGCAGCTCGGCGATGCCGGTCGTCTTGAGGACGGGGACGAGGGCCGGGCCCACGGCCCCGCCCACGACCGCGCGCACGGCGGGGAGGACGGGGAGCAGTCCCGGGAGAGCCAGCAGGGCCCACGGCGTCGCGCCGAGGCCGATCGCGACGGCGGCTGCCGCGGCGACCACCACGAGCGCGAGGTAGAAGGTCCGCGAGCGGGCGTCGCCGAGCACGACGGCGAGCGTGCGCTTGCCGGCCTCGACGTCGGTGGGGATGTCGCGCAGGTTGTTGGCCACGAGGATGGCGCAGGCGAGTGCGCCGACGCCGACGGCGGCCGCCCACGCCTCCCAGGGCAGCGACTCGACCTGCACGTACACGGTGCCGAGCACGGCGACGAGCCCGAAGAAGAGGAACACGCTCACCTCGCCGAGCGCGCGGTAGCCGTAGGGGTTGGCGCCGCCGGTGTAGGTCCACGCGGCACCGAGCGCGGCGACGCCCACGAGCAGCAGCCACCACGTGGTGGTGGCGGCGAGGGCGAGGCCGAGGAGCGCGCCGAGTCCGAGGAACCCGAGGGCTGCGGCCTTGACCGCGGCCGGCGACGCGAGGCCCGACCCGACGAGGCGCAGGGGGCCGACACGGTCGTCGTCGGTGCCTCGTACGCCGTCGGAGTAGTCGTTGGCGTAGTTCACGCCGACCTGCAGGGCCAGCGAGACCCCGAGGGCGAGCAGGGCCTTGGCCCAGACCACGTCGTCGACGAACGCTGCCACGCCGGTGCCCGCGAGCACGGGTGCCACGGCGGCAGGGAGGGTGCGGGGGCGGGCCCCCTCGACCCACTGCGAGAGGGTCGCGCTGCTGCTGTCGGTCACCGTGCTCCTTCGTCCTGGGGCACCTCGGCCCGGGGCTCCTCCGGTCGAGGGCTGCTCCGCGCGGGCTCCGCGAGGTTCGGTCGTCAGTCTGCCAGCGCCTACGCTGGGCGCATGAAGCAGCCGCCGTTCCCGTTCGTGCTCGTGGGGCTGACCGGTCTGTTCGTGTGGCTCGCGGTCACGACGGCCGGTGGCTGGCTGCCGCTCGCCGCGGGGTTCGGGGCGCTGCTCACCGGAGCGGCGGCGCTGTACCAGTCCCGTCCGGTGCGTGAGCCCGGCGACCCGATCACCGACGACGAGCTGGAGCCGGGGCCCTGACCGGAGCGGGCCCGGCGTCGCTGCGCCCGGTGGCGGGGCGGCCGCGTGAGGTCCTGGAGCTTCTCCGCCCGTGGGTCGAGGGCGTCGACACCGCACCTCTCGTCGTGCGGACGTCGGGAAGCACGGGCGACCCCAAGGACGTGCGGCTGTCGCGCGACGCGGTGCTCGCCTCCGCCACCGCCAGCGCGACGCGCCTCGGTGGGCCGGGCCAGTGGCTCCTGGCCCTGCCGGTCACCGGTGTGGGCGGCCTGCAGGTGCTCGTGAGGTCGCTGCTGGCGGGGGCCGAGCCGGTGCTGCTCGACGAGCACGCCGACCTGGATCGCGCCGTCGCCGCGATGCAGCCACCGACGGCGGCACCCCGGCGGTACGCCTCGCTGGTCCCGACCCAGCTGCACCGGCTGGCGCAGGCCGGACGACTCGACGTGGTGGCCTCGCTCGACGCCGTCCTCGTCGGCGGCGCGGCCGTCGACCCCGCCCTGCTGGAGCGTTCGCGCGAGGCGGGCGTGCGCGTGGTGCGGACCTACGGCATGAGCGAGACGAGCGGCGGCTGCGTGTACGACGGCGTCCCGCTCGACGGCGTGCACCTGCGCATCGTCGACCCGGCCGACGGCGTGGGGCGCGTCCAGGTGTCGGGCCCGGTGCTGTTCGACGGCTACGGCGACGAGCCCCGGGACGGTGCGTGGTTCGACACGGCCGACCTCGGCCGGATCGACGACGGCGTGCTGAGCGTGGTCGGTCGCGCCGACGACGTGGTGGTCAGCGGTGGCGTCAACGTGCCGCTGCCCGCCGTCGAGCGGGCGCTGCGCGCGCTGCCGGAGGTGCACGACGCGGCGGTCGCCGGCGTGCCCGACGACGAGTGGGGCACGCGCGTCGTCGCCGTGGTGGTGCCGGCGGACGCCACGTGCCTCGACGGCGTGCGGGCCGAGCGCCTGCGCGACGGCCTGGAGGAGGCCGGTGTGCCCCGGACGTGGGGCCCGCGCGACATCGTGCTCGTCGACGCGGTGCCGCTGCTGCCCGGGGGCAAGGTCGACCGGCTGGCCGTGCGGCGGCTCACCGGCGGGTGAGCCACCGCCCGTTCCAGGTCCGAACGGGGTCAGGCGGAGGCGACGGCCTGGTCGATCGGGGTGTCGCCGGACACGAGGTCCCACTGGCGGCCGATGCCCGACCCCGTGTCGAGGGACTCCGCGAGCACGGCGGCCACGTCGGCGCGGGGGACGTCGCCCCGGGCCGTGGAGTCGCCGAGCGTCACGGTGCCGCGCGCCGGGTCGTCGGTGAGGCGTCCGGGACGCACGATCGTCCAGTCGAGGCCGCTCCCGCGCAGGGCGACGTCGGCGTCGCGCTTGGCCTCCACGTAGGCGCGCCAGACGTCATCGGTGTCCTCGGGCAGCGGCAGGTCGACGCCGATGGCCGAGACCTGGACGAAGCGGCTGATCCCGGCGAGCTTCGCCCCGTCGATCGACTTCAGCGATCCCTCGAGGTCGACGCTCTTCTTGCGGTCGATGTTGCCGTCGGCGCCGCCGCCGGCGGCGAACACCACGGCGTGGCACCCCTCGAAGGCCTGGGCGAAGCCGTCGGCGTCCTGCTTCTCGATGTCGAGGCGGCGGGCGGTGGCACCGCGCTGCTCGACGTCGGAGACGTGGGCGTCGCTGCGCACGAGCGCGACGACGTCGTGGTTGCGGGCGCGGAGCTGGTCGATGAGGTGGAGGGCGATCTGGCCGTGGCCCCCGACGATGGCGATCTGCGACATGCCTCCACCGTGGCACGCCCCTGGTGAGGGTGCAGGTCCGGACGACGTGGTGTGCGCAGGCTCACCGTCCTGAGGAGGCGGTGTCCGGCGCGCCGGTGCGGGTGCCCCGGCGGCGATAGGCTCGGCCGGTGCACACCTTCGCCATCGGGATGCCCGTGCGGTTCCGCGGCATCTCCCGACGCGAGGGCGTGCTGGTCCAGGGCGAGGCCGGGTGGGGCGAGTTCAGCCCCTTCCTCGACTACGACGACGTGGAGTGCGTGCCGTGGCTCGCGAGCGCGCTCGAGGCCGCGCACCAGGGCTGGCCGGACCCCGTGCGCGACCGGGTGCCCGTGAACGCCACCGTGCCGGCCGTCGGGCCCGAGCAGGCGGCGGCGATCGTGCGTGCCTCCGGGGCGTCGACGGCGAAGGTCAAGGTCGCCGAGCGCGGGCAGTCGCTGGCCGACGACATCGCCCGGGTCGAGGCGGTGCGCGACGTCCTGGGTCCTGCCGGACGGGTGCGGGTGGACGCGAACGGGGGCTGGTCGGTCGACGATGCCGTCGTGGCGGTCCGGGCACTCGACACCGTCGGCACCCTCGAGTACGTGGAGCAGCCGTGCGCCGACGTCGAGGAGCTCGCGCTCGTGCGGCGCCGCGTCGACGTGCCGGTGGCGGCCGACGAGTCGATCCGGCGTGCCGCCGACCCGTACCGGGTGCGCGACCTCGAGGCCGCCGACGTCGCGGTGCTCAAGGTCCAGCCGCTCGGGGGCGTGCGAGCGTGCCTGCGGGTCGCCGAGGAGATCGGGCTGCCCGTCGTGGTCTCCAGCGCCGTCGAGTCCTCCGTGGGACTTGCCGCCGGGGTGGCACTCGCCGCGGCGCTGCCGGAGCTGCCCTACGCCTGCGGCCTGGGCACCACCTCGCTTCTCGACGGCGACGTGACGGACGCGCCGCTGGTGCCCGTCGACGGCTGGTTGCCCGTGCGCCGGGTCGACGTCGACCCCGCCGCCCTGGCGTCGGTGGCCGCCGACCTGCCGACCGCCGCGGCGTGGAGCGCACGGCTCGACCGGGTCGAGGCCCTGCTCCGCCGGGGTGACGCAGGGTGAGCGCGTCGCAGACCGCCCGCGCGCTCGTCCGCGCGCTGGTCGAGCACGGGGTGACCGACGCCGTCCTCTCGCCCGGGTCGAGGTCGGCGCCCGTGGCCCTCGCCCTGCACGCCGCCGACGCCGCGGGGCTGCTGCGCCTGCACGTGCGGGTCGACGAGCGGGAGGCCGGATTCCTCGCACTCGGGCTGGCGAAGGTGTCTCGACGCACCGTCCCGGTGGTCACCACGTCGGGCACGGCCGTCGCGAACCTCCACCCGGCGATGCTCGAGGCGATGCACGCCGGTGTCGGCGTCGTGGCCGTCACCGCCGACCGTCCCGCCCGGCTGCGGGGGACCGGTGCCAACCAGACCACGACGCAGCCGGGGATCTTCCCGGGCCTGGGCACGGTGCACGACGTCGCCTCTCTGGCGCTCGTGGACGACGCCCCCGCCCACCTCAACCTCGAGCTCGACGAGCCGCTCGTCGACTCCGAGGCGTGGGACCTCGAGGGCCTTCGGGCCGTGCCGACGGACCGGACGCCCCGGAGCGCGCCGGCCGGGCCGACGGTGCGCCTCGTCCCGGGTCCCCGCACCGTCGTGCTCGCCGGCGACGACGCCGGACCACGGGCCCGGATCCTCGCCCGTGAGGCCGGGTGGCCGCTCCTGGCCGAGCCGACCTCGGGCTCCCGCACTGGCGGCGCCCTGTCGACCTACCGGCTCCTGCTCGGCCACGAGCCCCTCGCCGGACGCATCGAGCGGGTGGTCTCCTTCGGCCACCCGACGCTCAGCCGGCCGGTCACGCGGCTCCTGGCCCGGACCGACGTCGATGTCGTCCACGTCGGCGACCAGCGCACCTTCCCGGTGCCGGCAGGACCACGCGTGTCCTTCGCCGGGGGTGTCGAGGTGGACGCTGCGGACGGTCCCGGGTGGCTCGCGGCGTGGACCGACGCCGACGCCCTCGCTCGAGGTGCGGTCGACTCCGTCGTGGCCGACCACCCCGACTCCGGGCTCGCGGTCGCACGCACCGTCGCCGAGGCGCTGCCGCAGGGCGGACTGCTCGTCGTCGGCGCGTCGCAGCCCGTCCGCGACCTCGACGTCGTCGCGACGCCGTGGGGCGTGGGGGAGCGTCGCCTGGTCGTCGCGAACCGGGGCCTGGCCGGCATCGATGGCACCCTCTCGACCGCGATCGGTGCGGCGCTGGCGCGGGACTCCTCCCGGGCCCTCGCCCTGGTCGGCGACCTCACGTTCCTGCACGGCAGCAACGGGTTGCTGGTCGGTCCCGACGAGGCGCGCCCCGACCTGACGATCGTGGTGGTGAACGACGACGGCGGCGCCATCTTCGCCACGCTCGAGCAGGGTGGACCGGAGCACGCCGACGCCTTCGAGCGGGTCTTCGGCACCCCGACGGGCGCCGACCTCGGCGCGCTGTGCGCCGGGTACCGGGTGCCGCACCGACGGGTGGCGCCCTCCGGCCTCGCCGCTGCCCTCGCCACCTCGCCGAGCGGGATCGAGGTCGTCGAGGTCGTGCTGCGACGCGACGACCGCCGTGCCCTCGACGTCGCGCTGCGCGCCGCCGCGACGGACGCCCTCGCCGGCTCCTGACCGCGCGAGGACGCACGGAGCGGTGCCTCGTCCGTCGAGGCCCGTCCGGTGGGCGAGAAACCGTGACAGTTCTGGTGTCATCGACCATGCCGGGAGTACGGTGGTGACGCGCATCACGCATCCCGGCGGCAGGGTCGTCCACGACCTCGCAGCCGGACGAGGGAAGGACGGACATGGGGATCGAGACCTTCGACTACGTCGTCATCGGGTCGGGCAGCGGTGGCGGCGTCGTCGCCACGCGCCTGAGCGAGGACCCCGACGTCCGGGTGCTGCTGCTCGAGGCGGGCCCGGCCGACGACGACGACATGATCCACCTGCCGGCCGGCTTCTCCACCCTGTTCAAGACGTCGTGGGACTGGGGCTACCAGACCACCCCGCAGAAGCACCTCGGCAACCGCCGCGCCGACTGGCCGCGCATGAAGGCGCTCGGTGGCTGCACGTCGATGAACGCCATGATCTACATCCGCGGCAACCACGCCGACTACGACGAGTGGCGCGACGGTTACGGCGCCGAGGGCTGGGGCTACGACGACGTCCTGCCGTACTTCCGCAAGTCCGAGGGCAACCAGCGGATCCGCAACTCCTTCCACGGCAACGACGGCCCGCTGCACGTCGAGGACCGCCGCCACGACCACGAGCTCAGCACCGCGTTCGTCGAGTCGGCCGTGGCCAACGGCATGAAGCGCACCGACGACTTCAACGGCGCCGAGCAGGAGGGCGCCGGGCTCTACCAGGTCACCTGCCGCAAGGGTCGGCGCTGGTCCGTGGCCGACGCCTACATCCGGCCGGCTCTCGACCGTCCCAACCTGGTGCTGCGCACCGAGGCCTTCGTGACGTCGATCGACCTCGAGGGCACCAAGGGCGCCAAGCGTGCGGTGGGCGTCACGTACCGCCGCGGGGCGTTCACCGAGTCCGTGCGCGTGAACGGCGAGGTCGTGCTCGCCGGTGGCGCCGTCAACTCACCGCAGCTGCTCATGCTGTCGGGCATCGGCCCGGGCGCCCACCTCAAGGAGCACGGCATCGACGTGCAGGTCGATCTGCCCGGCGTCGGCCAGAACCTGCAGGACCACCCGGTCTCCGGCGTCCTCGCCCACACGCAGGACACCACCGACATCGCCGCGTCGCTCAACCTGCCCCAGCTGCTCAAGGCCCAGAAGCTCGGCCGCGGACCGCTCACCTCGAACGTCGCCGAGGCCGGTGCGTTCTTCAAGAGCCGCGACGACCTCGACCTGCCCGACCTGCAGTTCCACTTCGCGCCCACCGGCTTCTGGGACAACGGCCTGCACGAGCCCTCGAAGCCGGCGCTCACGCTCGCCGCCACGCTCGTCAACGTGCAGAGCCGCGGGCACGTGCGCCTCCGCTCGGCCGACCCGACGTGGAAGCCGGAGATCGAGGCGGGCTACCTCGACGACCGGGCTGACCTCGAGGCGCTCGCCGCCGGCATCCGTCGCGCCTGCGAGATCCTCAAGGACGGTCCGCTGGCCCGCTTCGTCAAGGCGCCGTGGGAGCCCGCGTCGCTCGACCCGACCGAGGACCAGGTGCTCGCCTCCATCGGGCGCCTGTGCCAGACGCTCTACCACCCCGTCGCCACCTGCGCGATGGGGACGGGCGACGACAGCGTCGTCGACCCGCAGCTGCGCGTCCGCGGGGTGGAGGGCCTGCGGATCGCCGACGCCTCCGTCATGCCCGCCGTCCCCCGTGGCAACACCAACGCCCCCACCATCATGGTCGGCGAGAAGGCTGCCGACCTCATCAAGGAGTCCCGATGACCTCGACGTTCGACCGTCACCCGAACCCGCCCGCCACGTCCGCCTCGGTGCCCGCCGACGGTGTCGAGACCTTCGAGTCGCTCGACCCGGCCACGGGTGACGTCGTCGGTGTCCACCCGGTCGCCGGCCCCGAGGACGTCGCGCTCGCCGTCGAGCGGGCCCGCGACGCCGCGCAGTGGTGGGGTGCCCTGAGCTTCGACGAGCGTGCCGAGCACCTGCTCACGTGGCGCAGCGTCATCACGCGCCGCATCGCCCAGCTCGCGGCGCTGTCGCGCAGCGAGACGGGCAAGCCGATCGCCGACGCCCAGCTGGAGATCGCGCTGGCGATCGACCACGTCGCCTGGGCGGCCAAGCACGCCAAGAAGGTGCTCGGCCCGCAGAACGTGCCGTCCGGTCTCGTCATGGCCAACCAGAAGTCCACGGTCGAGTACAAGCCGCTCGGCGTGGTCGGCGTCATCGGTCCGTGGAACTACCCGGTCTTCACGCCCATGGGCTCCATCGCCTACGCCCTCGCCGCTGGCAACACCGTGGTGTTCAAGCCCAGCGAGTACACGCCGGGCGTCGGCGTGTGGCTGGCCGACACCCTCAGCGAGGTCGTCGGTGGCATCCCGGTCCTGCAGACGGTCACCGGCCTCGGCCCCACGGGTGCCGCCCTGTGCACCTCCGGCGTCGACAAGCTGGCGTTCACCGGTTCGACCGCCACCGGCAAGAAGGTCATGGCTGCGTGCGCCGAGCGGCTCACGCCCGTCGTGATCGAGGCCGGCGGCAAGGACTCGCTGATCGTCGACGAGGACGCCAACATCGCCAAGGCCGCCGAGGCTGCACTCTGGGGCGGCATGTCCAACGCCGGCCAGACCTGCATCGGCACCGAGCGCGTGTACGTGCACGAGCGGGTCTTCGACGCGTTCGTCGCCGAGATCACCGAGCAGGCCCAGGGCCTGCGCGCCGGCGGCGACGCGGGCGCCCACATCGGTCCCATCACCATGCCGTCCCAGCTCGACGTGATCCGCAGCCACGTCCAGGACGCCCTGGACCGCGGTGCCACCGCCGTCGTCGGCGGCATCGACGCGGTGGGCGAGCGCTTCGTCCAGCCCACGATCCTGACCCACGTCCCGGAGACGTCCAGCGCGATCACCGAGGAGACGTTCGGCCCGACGCTGGCGATCAACCCGGTGCGCGACATGGACGAGGCGGTGCGTCTCACGAACGCCGGCAAGTACGGCCTCGCCGGTGCGGTGTTCTCCAAGCGCAACGGCATGGAGATCGCCCGTCGCATCCGCTCGGGCATGACGTCGGTCAACGGCATCATCACGTTCGCGGGCGTGCCCGGCCTGCCGTTCGGCGGCGTCGGCGAGTCCGGCTTCGGGCGCATCCACGGCCCCGACGGCCTCAAGGAGTTCACGTACGCCAAGGCCATCACGCGCCAGCGCTACGCCCCGCCGCTGAACCTCACCTCCTTCAAGCGCACCGTGCGCGACGAGAAGGGCCTCAACCTCATCGTCACGCTCCTGCACGGCGGCAAGAAGACGCTCAAGGACTAGTCCCCGCCCTGTCAGTCCCCGCCCTGTCAGTCCTCGCGTTTCGGACACCTGCGGGGCACTCCAGGGCGCGAAAGTGCCCCGGAAGTGTCCGAAACGTGGGGACTGGTCGGGCGGGGTCAGGCGAGGGCGTCGCGCACGGGCACGAGCTTGGCCTGGCTCTCGGCCAGCTCGTCGGCGGGGACGGAGTCGGCGACGATGCCGCAGCCGGCGAACAGGCGCACGCGGTGGCCGTCGGCCTCCAGCTGGGCCGAGCGCAGCCCGATGCCCCACTCGCCGTCGCCCTCGGCGCCGATCCAGCCGACCGGCCCGGCGTAGCGGCCGCGGTCGAGCCCCTCGATCTCGGCGATCAGGGCCACGGCGGCGTCGGTGGGGGTGCCGCCGACGGCCGCCGACGGGTGGAGCGCTGCCGCGAGCGTCAGGGCGCTGGCGTCGCCGCGCAGCACGGCGGTCACGTCCGTCGC
Organism: Aeromicrobium sp. 50.2.37; assembly: GCF_024655735.1. Classification (NCBI taxonomy): domain Bacteria; kingdom Bacillati; phylum Actinomycetota; class Actinomycetes; order Propionibacteriales; family Nocardioidaceae; genus Aeromicrobium; species Aeromicrobium sp. 50.2.37. The sequence goes on along the minus strand of NZ_JANLGG010000018.1, from coordinate 18,628 downwards.
GAGGTGCATGACGTTGGGCAGGTGCAGCACGAACGGGGCGTCGGGGACGTTGGTGCTGCGGCAGTGCGGGGCGAGGGCCTCGGCCACCGAGCGCACCGCGTACTCGTGCTCCTCGAGGTCCTTGCTGGACCGCGCGAGGGACGCGGCGAGCGCGAGGTCGCGGGTGTCGTCGCCGGTCCGCCGGATCGTGCCGGCCAGCACGCGCGACGTGACCAGCCCGCGCTCCAGCCGCACCAGCATCTCCGGCGTGGAGCCGAAGAAGCCGTCGACGTGGAAGGTCCAGCAGCCGGGGTAGTCCCGGGCGAGGCGACGCAGGGGGGCGCGGACGTCGAGCGGCTCGTCGAGCTCGGCCACGAGGTCGCGGGCGAGCACCACCTTGTCGAGCTGCCCGGCGGCGATGCGACGCACCGCCTCGGCCACGACGTCCTGCCAGGCGTCGCTGTCGACGGGCCCGTCGACCAGCTCGATGCCGGTCGGGTGCACGGGAGCCTCGGCGGGGACGAGCTCGGGCGCGGTCCTGATCGAGGTGCCGACGACCGTCACCCAGCTGCGACCGTCGCGCCGGCCCACCAGCACCTCGGGGACGACGAGGCTGCTGCCGCGGCCGTCGTCGGCGAAGGCGAAGCTGCCGAAGGCCACCAGCCCGCTCCCGGGCACCTCGACCTCGTCGCGCACGACGCTGTGCCGGGTGACCTCGCGCCACCAGCGGTGCGCGCGCTCGAAGCGGTCGGGGCCGTCGGTCGAGAAGGCGGCGGCACGACCCCAGCCGACGAGTCCGTCACCGTGGTGCACCCAGGCGACGGCGTCGACGTCGCGGCCCAGCAGGGCCAGGAGCGGGCCCGGGTCGTCGACCTCCACGGTGCGGGCCACGAGCGGCCTCGGCAGGGGGCTCGCTGCCGAGGCGGTGTCGACGGCTGGCGTCAGAGGGCTCGTCACCCGATCCAGGCTACTCGTGGGAAGGTAAGGAGGTGACCCGAGCAGGCCTGGACAAGGAGCCCCGCGACGTCGCGCGCATGTTCGACACCGTCGCGCGTCGCTACGACCTGACCAACGACGTGCTGTCGATGGGCCAGGACCGACGCTGGCGCCGTCGGGTCGTCGAGCTGGTCGACCCGCAGCCCGGCGAGCGCATCCTCGACCTGGCCGCCGGCACCGGCACGTCGAGCGAGCCGTTCCGTGAGGCCGGCGCCACCGTGGTCCCGTGCGACTTCTCCCTCGGCATGCTCCAGGAGGGACGTCGTCGCTTCCCGCACCTGCCGTTCGTCGCGGGCGACGGCATGCGGCTCCCGTTCGCGGACGCCTCGTTCGACGCCGTCACGATCTCCTTCGGCCTGCGCAACATCCACGATCCGGTGCAGGGGCTCAGCGAGCTGCTGCGCGTGACCCGCCCCGGCGGACGCATCGTCGTGTGCGAGTTCAGCACGCCCACGTGGGAGCCGTTCGACGCGCTCTACTCCAACTACCTCATGCGGGCGCTGCCGAGCATCGCGCGCCGCACGTCGTCGAACCCGGAGTCCTACGTCTACCTCGCAGAGTCCATCCGCGCCTGGCCCGACCAGAAGGGTCTGGCGCTGCGCATGGTCGAGGCGGGATGGGGCCGCGTGGAGTGGCACAACCTCTCCGGCGGGATCGTCGCGCTGCACCACTCCGTGCGTCCCTGAGCGGCATCCCCGCGGGGAGCACGCGCGGAGCCCGTCGTTCCAGGGCGGTCGCGAGGTTAGTGTGACCTCAGTTACAGGTGGTCCCAGCCGGGCGTAGAGTGAGGCGCAGGTCACGTTGTGAAGTGATTCACAAGGTCACGATCTCGCTCTACGTCAGGTTGCGTCGATCTCGCTGGAGGTGGCGGTGAACGAGTACACACCCGTTCTCGTCCTGGGTGCGCTCGCGGCAGGGTTCGCCGTGTTCAGCGTGGGCATCGCCCCGTTCACCGGGCCCAAGCGGTACAACCGCGCCAAGCTCGACCGCTACGAGTCCGGCATCGAGCCCAGCCCGCTGCCCGAGGGCGGCGGCAAGGTGAGCATCAAGTACTTCTTTACCGCGATGATGTTCATCGTCTTCGACATCGAGATCGTCTTCCTCTACCCCTTCGCGGTCGCCTTCGACCAGATGAGCTGGTTCGCGGTCTTCGCGATCCTGCTGTTCCTCGTCAACGTCACGATCGCGTACGCCTACGAGTGGCGCCGCGGTGGAATGGAGTGGACCTGATGGGTCTCGAGGAGAAGCTGCCCAGCGGCGTCCTGCTCTCGACGGTGGAGGGCCTCGCCGGCTACATGCGCAAGGCCTCGTTCTGGCCCGCGACCTTCGGGCTCGCGTGCTGCGCCATCGAGATGATGACGTTCGGCGCGCCCCGGTTCGACTCCTCGCGCTTCGGCATGGAGGTCTTCCGGCCCAGCCCGCGCCAGGCCGACCTGATGATCGTCGCCGGTCGCGTGAGCAACAAGATGGCCCCCGTCCTGCGCCAGATCTACGACCAGATGGCCGAGCCCAAGTACGTGCTCGCCATGGGCGTGTGCGCCAGCTCCGGCGGCATGTTCAACAACTACGCGATCGTCCAGGGCGTCGACCACGTCGTCCCCGTCGACATGTACCTGCCCGGCTGCCCGCCGCGGCCCGAGATGCTGATCGACGCGATCCTCAAGCTGCACGACCAGATCCAGCACACCAAGCTCGGTGCCAACCGCCTCGCGGAGATCAAGGCCGACGAGCAGGTCGCGCTGTCGGCCACGCCGACGTCGGCCATGAAGGGCCTGATGCGCTGATGGCGAACGAGAAGAAGAAGCCCGCGAGGAAGCGGGCCCCCAAGAAGAAGGCCGCCGACCAGGCGGAGAAGCCCGCGGTGGGTGACAAGACCGAGACTGTCGACGCCCACACCGACACGCAGGACCGCTCCCACGACCCGAAGCAGCCGGCGGCCGCGCCAACCGACCAGGTGGTCCCCAGCGACGCCGAGACGCTCGAGGTCGTCGACGTCCGCGAGGGCATGTTCGGCGTGCACGGCACCGGCGACACGAGCGGCTACGGCGGCATGACCCGTCCGGTGGCCATGCCCGCCCCCTCGCAGCCGCCCTTCGGTGCCGGGGGGACCAGCTGGTGGGACGACGTCCACGGCCGGCTCGCCACCCTCACCGAGGAGACCGGCGCGATCGAGAAGGTCGTCGTCGACCGCGGTGAGATCACCTTCTTCGTCCGCCGTGAGGCCCTCGCCGACACTGCCCGCCACCTGCGCGACGACCCGGCCCTGCGCTTCGAGTTCTGCAGCAGCCTCTCGGCCGTGCACTTCCCGCACGAGACCGGCCGCGAGCTCCACGTCGTCTACCACCTTCTGTCGATGACCCACAACCGCCGCATCCGGCTCGAGGTCACCTGCCCCGACGCAGACCCGCACGTGCCCAGCGTCGTGGCCACCTACCCGACGGCCGACTGGCAGGAGCGCGAGGCCTGGGACATGTTCGGCATCGAGTTCGACGGCCACCCCGCCCTCACCCGCATCCTCATGCCCGACGACTGGCAGGGCCACCCCCAGCGGAAGGACTACCCGCTCGGAGGCATCCCGGTCGAGTACAAGGGCGGCACGATCCCGAGCCCCGACCAGCGCAGGAGCTACTCGTGACGAGCACCCACGAGACCGGCACTCACGACGCGTACGCCGGCACCAGCGAGACGTCGTCGGGACCGGTCTTCACGGTCACCGGCCAGGACTGGGACACCATCGACGCCTCGGCCGTCGACGGTGACCGCATCGTCGTCAACATGGGCCCGCAGCACCCGTCGACGCACGGCGTGCTGCGCCTGATCCTCGAGATCGACGGCGAGACCGTGAAGGACGCCCGGCCCGGCATCGGCTACCTGCACACCGGCATCGAGAAGAACATGGAGTTCCGCACCTGGACGCAGGGCGTGACCTTCTGCACCCGCATGGACTACGTGGCCCCGTTCAGCAACGAGGCCGCCTACGTGGCCGCGACCGAACGGCTGCTCGGGATCGAGGACGACGTCCCCGAGAAGGCGCAGGTCATCCGCGTCCTCATGCTCGAGCTCAACCGCATCAGCTCCCACCTCGTGTGCATCGCCACGGGCGGCATGGAGATCGGCGCGCTGACGGTCATGACCTGCGGGTTCCGCGACCGCGAGCTGATCCTCGACCTGTTCGAGGCGATCACCGGGCTGCGCATGAACCACGCGTACTTCCGCCCCGGCGGCGTGGCGCAGGACCTGCCGGCCGGGGGCCTGCAGCAGCTGCGCGACACCGTGGCGGTGCTCAAGAAGCGCCTGCCCGAGTACGCCGCCCTCTGCAACGCCAACCCGATCTTCAAGGGCCGCCTCAAGGGCGTCGGCCACCTCGAGCTCGACGGCTGCCTCGCCCTCGGTCTCACCGGCCCGCCGCTGCGCGCCACGGGCTACGACTGGGACCTGCGCCGCAAGCAGCCGTACTGGGGCTACGACACGTACGACTTCGACGTCGTCACCTGGGACGAGCCCGACGCCTACGGCCGCTTCCGGGTGCGCCTGGAGGAGATGTGGCAGTCCATGCGCATCGTCGAGCAGGCCATCGACCGCCTGGCGACCCTCGAGGGAGCGCCGGTCATGGTTGACGACCCGAAGATCGCGTGGCCGGCCAAGCTCAGCGTCGGCTCCGACGGCCAGGGCAACTCCGCCGAGCACATCCGGCACATCATGGGCGAGTCGATGGAAGCGCTCATCCACCACTTCAAGATCGTCACCGAGGGCTTCCGGGTCCCGCCCGGCCAGGCCTACGTGGCCATCGAGGCGCCGCGCGGCGAGATCGGCTGCCACGTCGTGTCCGACGGCGGCACCCGCCCGTACCGCGCGCACTTCCGCGATCCCAGCTTCATCAACCTGCAGGGCACGTCGATCATGAGCGAGGGCGGGATGATCTCCGACGTCATCGTGGCCATCGCCAGCATCGACCCGGTCATGGGCGGAGTGGACCGATGAAGCGCACGGCTCCTTCGGCCCCCTACGCGCTGCGCGCGTGGGGGTGCCCCCAGCCGTTCCAGCGGCTCGTTCCTCGCCGCTGCCAGGCTTCGCCTGGGCGCCTGCCTCGCTGCGCTCGGCCTATGGGCACGTCCGGAGGTGTCGCGTGAGTTTTGACGAGACCACGGTCGCCGAGCTCCGCGAGCTCATGGGGCGGTACCCGCAGGCGCGCTCCGCGCTGCTGCCGATGCTGCACCTGGTGCAGTCCGTGCAGGGCAGCGTCACGGCCGAGGGGATCGAGCTCTGCGCAGAGCTGCTCGGCCTCTCGGCGGCCGAGGTGTCCGGCGTCGCGACCTTCTACACGATGTACAAGCGTCGGACGATGGGCGAGCACCACGTGGGCGTGTGCACGAACACCCTGTGCGCGGTGATGGGCGGCGACCTGATCTTCGAGCGGCTCAAGGAGCACCTCGACGTCGGCAACGACGAGACCACCGCCGACGGCAAGGTCACCCTCGAGCACATCGAGTGCAACGCGGCCTGCGACTACGCGCCCGTGCTGACCGTCAACTGGGAGTTCATGGACAACCAGACGCCGGAGTCCGCCGTGGACCTGGTCGACCGGCTGCGTGCCGGCGAGCAGGTCACCGCCAGCCGCGGGGCCACGATCACCAGCTGGCGCGAGGCCGAGCGGGTGCTCGCCGGCTTCGAGGACGGCCGCGTCGACGAGGGCCCGTCCGCGGGAGCCGCGTCGCTGGTGGGTCTGGAGATCGCCCACGAGCGCGGCTGGTCCGCCCCGCCGCTCGACACGACCGCCGGCGGCCCCACGAGCGCGGCGACCGAGTCCAAGGCCGCTGCCGAGGCGGAGGCCGACACCGGTCGGGCCGAGGACGAGACCGTGGCGGAGGAGTCCGACGCCGATGTCGAGGGTGGCGGGTCGAAGGAGAGCGATGACTGACGTGCTGACGCCGGTGCTGAGCCGGAACTGGGCCGACGAGCGGTCCTGGACCCGTGCGGCCTACGAGGAGCGCGACGGCTACGCGGCCCTGCGCTCGGCGCTCGACATGGCGCCCGACGAGATCGTCACCCTGGTCAAGGACGCGGGCCTGCGCGGCCGCGGAGGCGCCGGCTTCCCGACGGGCATGAAGTGGAGCTTCATCCCGCAGGACAACCCGAACCCCAAGTACCTCGTGGTCAACGCCGACGAGTCCGAGCCGGGCACCTGCAAGGACATCCCGCTCATGATGGCCAACCCCCACGAGCTGATCGAGGGCGTCATCATCGCGAGCCTGGCGATCCGGGCGGAGCAGGCCTTCATCTACGTGCGCGGCGAGGTGCTGCACGTCGTCCGCCGGCTCCGGGCCGCGTGCCGCGAGGCCTACGAGGCCGGCTACCTCGGAGCCGACGTGCTGGGCTCCGGCCGGCGCGTCGACCTGGTCATCCACGCCGGCGCGGGCGCCTACATCTGCGGCGAGGAGACGGCGCTGCTCGACTCGCTCGAGGGCCGTCGGGGCCAGCCCCGGCTGCGTCCGCCGTTCCCCGCCGTGGAGGGCCTGTACGCCAGCCCCACGGTGATCAACAACGTCGAGTCGATCGCCTCGGTGCCGGCCATCGTGCGCGGTGGCATCGACTGGTTCGGCTCCATGGGCACCGAGAAGTCCAAGGGCTTCACGCTCTACTCGCTGTCGGGGCACGTGAAGCGTCCCGGTCAGTACGAGGCGCCGCTCGGCATCACCCTGCGCGAGCTGCTCGAGCTCGGCGGCGGACTGCGTGACGGCTCGGAGCTGAAGTTCTGGACCCCCGGCGGGTCCTCCACCCCGATCCTCACCGCCGAGCACCTCGACGTCCCCCTCGACTACGAGGGCGTCGGCGCGGCGGGGTCCATGCTGGGCACCAAGGCCCTGCAGGTCTTCGACCAGACCACGTCGGTGGTGCGCTGCGTGCTGCGCTGGACCGAGTTCTACAAGCACGAGTCCTGCGGCAAGTGCACACCGTGCCGCGAGGGCACGTGGTGGCTCGTGCAGGTGCTGCAGCGTCTCGACGCCGGCGAGGGTCGCGAGGGCGACATCGAGCTGCTGCTCGACCTCTGCGACAACATCCTCGGCCGGTCCTTCTGCGCGCTGGGCGACGGCGCCACGAGTCCCATCACGTCGGCCATCCAGCACTTCCGCAGCGAGTTCGAGGCCGGCCTGCACACGCCGTCGGCCGAGCTGTTCCCGCCGGCGGCGTCGACCCTGTTCCCGAGCGAGGTGACCGCATGACCCTCGAGGCATCCCGCGAGACGCCGACCCCCGTCGACCTCGTCACGTGCACCATCGACGACGTCGAGGTGAGCGTGCCCAAGGGGACGCTGGTCATCCGCGCCGCCGAGCTGGTGGGCACCGAGATCCCGCGCTTCTGCGACCACCCGCTGCTCGAGCCCGTGGGCGCGTGCCGCCAGTGCCTCGTGGCGGTCCCCGACGCCGGCAACGGCCGTGGGTTCCCCAAGCCGCAGGCGTCGTGCACCCTCGAGGTCGCGCCCGGGATGGTCGTCAGGACCCAGGTCACGTCGCCCGTGGCCGAGAAGGCCCAGCACGGCACGATGGAGCTGCTGCTCGTCAACCACCCGCTCGACTGCCCGGTGTGCGACAAGGGCGGCGAGTGCCCGCTGCAGAACCAGGCCATGAGCCACGGCCGCGGCGAGAGCCGGTTCGCCGAGACCAAGCGGACGTTCCCCAAGCCGCTGGCGGTCTCCGAGCAGGTGCTGCTCGACCGCGAGCGCTGCGTGCTGTGCGCCCGCTGCACCCGCTTCTCCGAGCAGATCGCGGGCGACCCGTTCATCGCGCTCGTCGAGCGTGGGGCTCGCCAGCAGGTCGGGATCGGCCCGGCCACCGACGAGGCCGCCTTCGGTGACCGCCGGGAGGGTGGCGAGCAGCCGTTCCACTCCTACTTCTCGGGCAACACCATCCAGATCTGCCCGGTCGGCGCCCTCACGAGTGCCGACTACCGGTTCCGGTCGCGCCCCTTCGACCTCGTCTCGACGCCGTCCGTCGGTGAGCACGACGCCTGTGGCGCCGCGATCCGCGTCGACCACCGTCGCGGCGCGGTTATGCGCCGCCTGGCCGGCGACGACCCCGAGGTCAACGAGGAGTGGATCACCGACAAGGACCGCTTCGCGTTCACGTGGAGCCGCCAGCAGGACCGGCTGCGGACGCCGCTCGTGCGCGACCCGGACTCCGGGGAGCTGGTGCCGGCCTCGTGGCCGGGTGCCCTCGCCGCGGCAGCGGCCGGCCTGCGTGAGGCCGCCGGCAAGGTCGGCGTGCTGCCCGGAGGTCGCCTGACCGCCGAGGACGCCTACGCCTACAGCGTCTTCGCCCGCGCCGCCCTGCGCACCAACGACATCGACTTCCGCACCCGTCCGCACTCCCTCGAGGAGTCGGCGTTCCTCGCCGCGCGGGTGGCGGCCCGGCGCGACGTCGTCACGCGGGACCTCGAGTCGGCCTCGACCGTCCTGCTCGTGGGGCTCGAGCCCGAGGACGAGGCGGGCACGCTCTTCCTGCGTCTGCGCAAGGCCTCCACGCACGGCGTCCGCGTCGTTGCGGTGGGCTCGCACACCACGCGTGGCCTCGCCAAGTGCGGCGGTGAGCTGATCACCGCCCGACCCGGCGAGGAGGCCGCCGCGGTCGAGGCGATCGCCGCGGACGAGCTGGGCCTCGACGCCCGGGCGATCGTCCTGCTCGGCGACCGTCTCGCGAGTGCGCCCGGCTCCTTCAGCGCCGCCGTGCGTCTGGCCGAGCGCTCGGGAGCCCGCCTCGCGTGGGTGCCGCGCCGTGCGGGTGACCGCGGCGCCGTCGAGACCGGGTGCCTGCCCACCCTGCTGCCGGGAGGACGACCGGTGGGCGACGCCGAGGCGCGCGCCGACCTCGCCGCGGCCTGGGGCGTCCGCTCCGTGCCGGCCAAGGCCGGACGCGACACGAGCGGCATCCTGCAGGCCGTCGCCAAGGGCCAGCTGCGCGCCCTCGTCGTGGGCGGCGTCGAGGTCGACGACCTGCCCGACCCCGCCGCCGCGCGGGCCGCCCTGGCCGCCGCCGACTTCGTGGTCAGCCTGGAGGTCCGTGAGAGCGAGGTCACCCGTGCCGCGCACGTGGTGCTGCCGGTGGCCCCGCCCGTGGAGAAGTCCGGCACCTTCGTCACCTGGGAAGGACGGCTGCGTCCGTTCGACACGGTGCTCCAGGTGCCCGGCTCCCTCACCGACGTGCGGGTGCTCGCCGGCATCGCCGAGGAGCTCGGCGCACCGCTCGGCTTCCGCACCACCGCCGGCGCCATGCGCAGCATGCAGGAGCTGGGGCCGTGGGACGGGGCCGGCGTCGCCGACCCCGACCTGGCTGCTCCCGAGCCGTCCGCACCCGGGGCCGGCGAGGTCCTGCTGGCCACGTGGCGCCAGCTGGTCGACGACGGCCGGCTGCAGGACGGCCAGGAGCGCTACCGCGCCACCGCGCGGCCGGCCGTGCTCAAGGCGTCGGTCGCGACCCTCGCCTCGGCCGGCGTCGAGCCCGGTGGCATCGCCACGATCTCGACCGACCACGGCAGCGCCGACCTCCCGACGCAGGTCGCCGACCTGCCCGACGGGGTCGTGTGGGCGCCCGGCAACAACGGCGTCCACCTACGGGGCGTGCTCGGCGCCGACCACGGCTCGGTCGTCCGCCTGAGCGCTGGAGGTGCCGCTCATGAGTGAGCTGTTCGGCAACGAGCCGCTGTGGGTCGTCGCGCTCAAGGCACTGCTCGTCTTCGTGATCCTCGTGGTCTACACGCTGTTCAACATCTGGTTCGAGCGTCGCGTCGTGGCCCGCATGCAGCACCGCGTCGGCCCGAACGTGCACGGCCCGTTCGGCCTGCTGCAGAGCCTCGCCGACGGCGTGAAGCTCGCGCTCAAGGAGGACATCGTCGTCAAGGCGGCCGACAAGGTCGTCTACGTGCTGGCGCCGATCCTCGCCACCATCCCCGCGTTCCTGGCCTGGGCGGTCATCCCGTTCGGCCCGGAGGTGCGGATCCCGTTCACCGACACCGTCACCCCGCTGCAGCTGACCGACATGCCGGTCGCCGTGCTGTACGTCCTGGCGGTCACGTCGATCGGCGTCTACGGCATCGTGCTGGCCGGCTGGTCCTCGGGCTCCACCTACTCCCTGCTCGGCGGCCTGCGCTCGAGCGCCCAGGTGATCTCCTACGAGGTCGCCATGGGCCTGAGCTTCGTCACGGTGTTCATCTACGCCGGGTCGATGTCGACGAGCGAGATCGTGGCCGCGCAGGAGGACCTGTGGTTCTTCGTGCCGCTGCTGCCGTCGTTCATCATCTACATCATCGCCATGGTCGGCGAGACCAACCGCGCGCCGTTCGACCTGCCGGAGGCCGAGGGTGAGCTGGTCGGCGGGTTCCACACCGAGTACTCGTCACTGAAGTTCGCGCTGTTCTTCCTGGCCGAGTACATCAACATGGTCACCGTCTCGGCACTCGCCACCACGCTGTTCCTCGGCGGCTGGCGCGCCCCGTTCGGCCTCGGCCAGATCAACGACGGCATGCTCAACGAGGGCTACTGGCCCGTGCTGTGGTTCCTCGGCAAGACGCTGGGCTTCATCTTCCTGTTCATCTGGCTGCGCGGCACCCTGCCCCGCATGCGCTACGACCAGTTCATGGCGTTCGGCTGGAAGGTGCTCATCCCCATCTCGCTGGCCTGGATCGTGGCCGTGATCATCGTCCGCAAGGGCATGACCGATGGCACCTTCGACCGCCAGACGCTGTTCGTCGCGGCCGGCGTCGCGGCCGTGGTGCTGCTGATCAGCCTGTTCATCCCCGAGCGGAAGAAGCCCGAACCCGTGCCGACCAGTGCCACCGACGGCGCGACCGCGCCCGAGGGCGAGGGTCCCGCCGCGGGCTACCCGACCCCGCCCATGCCCGAGCAGTCCTGGAACCGGAAGGAGGGCGTCCGACGATGAGCCAGCAGTCGAACGGCGGAGGCAGCCTGAAGGAGACGCTGTGGGACCCGATCGCCGGGTTCGGCGTCACGTTCCGCACGATGTTCCGCAAGCCCGTCACGCAGCAGTACCCCTTCGAGAAGGTGCCGACGGCGCCGCGCTTCCACGGCCGGCACCAGCTGAACCGCTGGCCCGACGGGCTCGAGAAGTGCGTGGGCTGCGAGCTGTGCGCGTGGGCGTGCCCGGCCGACGCGATCTACGTCGAGGGTGCCTCCAACGGCACGACCGACGACGAGCGCTTCAGCCCGGGGGAGCGGTACGGCCGCGTCTACCAGATCAACTACCTGCGCTGCATCCTGTGCGGCCTGTGCATCGAGGCGTGCCCCACGCGCGCCCTGACGATGACCAACGAGTACGAGCTGGCCGACAACAACCGCGAGGACCTCATCTACGAGAAGTCCGACCTGCTGGCGCCGCTGCTGCCGGGCATGGTCGAGCCGCCGCACGGGATGATGATCAGCGACGACCACCACGACTACTACGCGGGCAAGTCGCTGCCCATCGTCGGCGTCACGAGCGGTGGCGCGACCGCGGGCGTCAGCGGCGCCGCGGACGAGTCGGAGGACCCGGCATGACCGCGTTCTGGATCATCGCGCCGATCGTGGTGGTGGCCGCCCTCGGGCTGCTGTTCGCCCGCAAGGCGGTGCACGCGGCGCTCAGCGTCGCGGTCGTCATGATCGGGCTCGCGGTGCTGTACGCCGCGCAGGGCGCCCCGTTCCTGTTCGCGGTGCAGATCATCGTCTACACCGGCGCCATCATGATGCTGTTCCTCTTCGTGCTCATGCTCGTGGGCGTGGAGTCCTCGGAGTCCCTCACCGAGACCATCAAGGGCCAGCGGCTCGCCGCGTCGGTCGCCGGTCTCGGGTTCGGCCTCGTGCTCGTCACCGCCGTCGGCCAGACGGCCCTCGGCCCGGTCACCGGGCTCGGGTCGGCCAACGAGGACGGCAACGTGTTCGGGCTCGCGGAGCTGATGTTCAGCCCCTACGTCGTGGCGATGCAGTTCACCGCCGCGCTGCTGGTCACCGCGGTGCTGGGCGCCATGGTGCTCGCGCACCGCGAGGCCCTGACGCCCCGGCGCAGCCAGGGCGACATCGCCCGGGACCGGATGGCCGAGTACGCCGCCACGGGTCGCCACCCGGGCAACCCGCCGACGCCGGGCGTCTTCGCCCGCCACAACGCGGTCGACACCCCGGCCCCGCTGCCCGACGGCACCCCCGCCGACGACTCGGTCTCGCCGAGCATCGTCGCGCGCGGCCAGCTGCGCGACGGCTTCGACGACGACATCCACGCCGTCACCGACCAGCTCCGTGACGAGGACGAGGACGACGAAGGGTTCGGGCCCCGGCGGGGCTCAGGGGCCGCGGGCCGGGAGGACCGATCGTGAACGAGTACCTCACGTTGTCGATGATCCTGTTCACCATCGGTGCGGTCGGCGTCCTGGTGCGGCGCAACGCGATCGTCGTCTTCATGTGCATCGAGCTCATGCTGAACGCGACCAACCTCGCCCTGGTCACCTTCGCCCGTCAGCACGGCAACCTCGACGGCCAGATCGCGGCGTTCTTCGTCATGGTCGTGGCCGCGGCGGAGGTCGTCATCGGCCTCGCCATCATCGTGTCCATCTACAGCACGCGTCGTACGACCTCGGTCGACGAGGCGAGCCTCCTGAAGCTCTGAAGGGGTAGGCGTGCTCGATCTCGTCTGGCTGCTCGTCGTGGTGCCGCTGGTGAGCGGCCTCGGCCTGCTCGTGTGGGGCAAGGAGGGCGACCGCGTCGGCCACCTCGTCGGCACGGCGGCCTCCGCGGCCTCGTTCGTCATCGGGCTGGTGGCCTTCGTCCAGCTCCTCGGTCGACCCGAGGACGACCGCTCGGTCGCCGACTCGCTGTTCACGTGGATCTCGGCCGGTCCGTTCAACGTCGAGATGGCCTACCGCTTCGACCCGCTGTCGGCACTGTTCGTGCTGCTGATCACCGGTGTGGGCACGCTGATCCACGTCTACTCGATCGGGTACATGGAGCACGACGAGCGGCGCCGCCGGTTCTTCGCGTTCCTCAACATCTTCATCGCGGCGATGCTCACGCTCGTGCTCGCCGACGACTACCTGGTGCTGTTCCTGGGCTGGGAGGGCGTGGGCCTGGCCTCGTACCTGCTGATCGGGTTCTGGCAGCACAAGCCGTCGGCGGCCGCCGCGGCCAAGAAGGCCTTCATGCTCAACCGCGTGGGCGACCTCGGCATGGCGCTCGCCATCATGCTGATGTTCGCGCAGCTCGGGACGTCGTCGATCCAGGCGGTCAACGCGACCGTCTCGAGCCAGGCGAGCGAGTCGGTCGCGACCGCGCTCGGCCTCCTGCTGCTGCTCGGTGCCTGCGGCAAGTCCGCCCAGGTGCCGCTGCAGGCGTGGCTGCTCGACGCCATGGAGGGCCCGACCCCGGTCTCGGCCCTCATCCACGCCGCCACCATGGTCACCGCGGGCGTCTACCTGGTCGTGCGCAGCAACGGCATCTTCGACGCCGCGCCGGTCGCGCAGACCGCGGTCGTCGTCGTCGGCCTCGTCACGCTCCTGGCCGGTGCGTGGATCGGCTGCGCGAAGGACGACATCAAGAAGGCGCTGGCCGGCTCGACCATGAGCCAGATCGGCTACATGATGCTGGCCGCCGGACTCGGCCCGGCGGGCTACGCCTTCGCGATCTTCCACCTCATCACCCACGGCTTCTTCAAGGCCAACATGTTCCTCGGCGCCGGCTCGGTGATGCACGGCATGGACGACGACGTCGACATGCGGCACTACGGCGCTCTGCAGCGAGCGATGCCCATCACCTTCGCGACGTTCGGCCTGGGCTACCTCGCCATCATCGGGTTCCCCGGGTTCTCCGGGTTCTTCTCCAAGGACAAGATCATCGAGGCGGCGTTCGCGCACTCGTTCTGGGTGGGCCTCGCGGCGCTGCTCGGTGCCGGGGTCACGGCGTTCTACATGACCCGCCTCATGGTCATGACCTTCACCTCGCCGAAGCGCTGGCTCGACGACGTGCACCCGCACGAGTCGCCGCGCGTCATGACGGTGCCGCTCATGGTGCTGGCCGCCCTGTCGGTGCTCGGCGGCGTGCTGATCCTCGGCGGCTGGATCGAGCACTGGCTCGAGCCGGTGGTCGGACCCACCGAGCACCACGAGCTCGCGGTGCCGGCGTGGGGCATGTCGATCATCGTGACGCTCGTCGTCGCGGTCGGCGTCGCCCTGGCCTGGCTCACCTACACACGGGGCTCGTTCGGACGTGGCCCCATCACGCAGGTGGCGCCGTCCGACGGCGACGTCTCCGCCTTCACCCGCGCGGGCCGCCACGAGCTCTACGGCAACACCGTCAACGACGTGCTGGCCGTGCGGCCCACGAGCCACCTCACCCGGGTGCTCGTGTACCTCGACGCCAAGCTCGTCGACGGACTGGTCACCGGCCTCGCCGACCGACTCGGCGACACCTCGCAGTTCCTGCGCAAGCCCCAGACCGGCTACGTGCGCAGCTACGCCCTCAGCATCCTCGTCGGCTCGCTCGTCGTGGTGCTCGCTCTCCTGGCGGTGACCCTCGCATGATCCTGTCCGTCCTCGCCGCCACCCCGCTCGTGGGTGCCCTGGCCATCTCGCTCATGCCGCGCTCCGCGGCGAGCGCGCGCTCGGTGAAGATCGTGGCGCTCGCCTTCAGCGTGCTCACGCTCGTGCTGTCGCTCGCGATGATGGCCCGCTACGACGTGCGGGCCGGTGGCTACCAGCTGACCGAGCTGCACGACTGGATCGGTCCCCTGGGCGCGCACTACTCGCTGGGCGTCAACGGCATCGGTCTCACGCTCGTGCTGCTCACCACGGTGCTCGTGCCCATCGTGCTGCTCGCCGCCTGGGACGACCGCATCCCCGCCAGCCGCAGCGTGAACTCCTACCTCGCGTGGATGCTCGTGCTGGAAGGTCTCGCGATCGGCGTCTTCTGCGCCACCGACGCCTTCTTGTTCTACGTCCTGTTCGAGGCGACGCTGATCCCGATCTACTTCCTCATCGGCTCCTACGGCGGAGCGGGGCGCACCTACGCGGCGGTCAAGTTCCTCATCTACAACCTGGTCGGCGGCCTGCTCATGCTCGCCTCGATCGTGGGCCTGTACGTCGTCACGGCACGCGCCGGCGACCCCACGTACCTGCTCTCGGACCTCTCGGGGCTGGAGATGAGCACCACCACGGAGCGGCTGCTGTTCCTCGGCTTCATGGCCGCGTTCGCGATCAAGGCGCCGCTCTTCCCGTTCCACACCTGGCTGCCCGACGCCGCCGGCACGGCCACACCGGGCACGTCGGTGCTCATGGTCAGCGTGATCGACAAGGTCGGCACGTTCGGCATGCTGCGCTGGTGCCTGGAGATCTTCCCCGGTGCCTCGGAGTGGGCCAGCCCCGTGGTGATCACCCTCGCGGTCATCAGCATCCTCTACGGGGCGCTGTGCGCGATCGGCCAGGACGACATCCGCAGGCTCGTGGCGTTCACGTCGGTCTCGCACTTCGGCTTCATCATCCTGGGCATCTTCACGTTCACCACGACGGCCACCGCCGGGTCGACGCTCTACATGTTCAACCACGGGCTCTCGACGGCCGCGCTGTTCCTCGTGACGGGCATGATGATCTCGCGCCGCGGGTCGGCGAGCATCCGTGACTTCGGCGGGGTCCAGAAGATCGCGCCCGTGCTCGCGGGGATCCTGCTGGTCGCCGGACTGTCGAGCCTGTCGCTGCCCGGCCTCGCGCCGTTCGTCAGCGAGTTCATGGTGCTGGCCGGCACGTTCACCCGGTCGGTGCCGGCCGCGGTGCTCGCCACCCTGGGCATCGTGCTCGCGGCGCTCTACATCCTCATCATGTACCAGCGGACGATGACCGGGCCGCTGCAGCCGGGGGCCGAGGCCGTGCGCGACCTCGAGCCGCGCGAGGTGGCCGCCCTGACCCCGGCGATCGTGCTGATCGTCGGGCTGGGCTTCTACCCGCAGCCGCTGCTCAACGTCATCAACCCCGCGGTGACCGAGGTGGTGAGCCAGGTCGGCGTCGGCGATCCCGCGCCCCGCACCCCGGCCGGCCTGGACGGGCTGAGCGACTCGGGGGCCTACGTCCCGACCGGTGAGTCGCACGAGACGGAGGGTGGTCACTGATGTCGACGCTGCTGCCGATGCACCTGCCGATGGTGAGCGACCGACCCGACATCGCCGCGCCCACCGTCGAGTGGTCGCTCGTCTCCCCGCTGCTGGTCGTGGGCGGCGTGGCCATGGTGGCCGTGCTCGTGGAGACCTTCTGGCCGCGCCGCACGCGGTTCGCCGCCCAGGCCCTGCTCGCCGCCGTCGGCATCGTGGCCGCGCTCGCGGACACGGTGCGGGTCTACCTGTCCCTCGACCGCATCGAGGGCGACGTCACGGCGCGCGGCTCGGTCGTCACCGAGGGCGCCCTCGCGGTGGACGGGCCCGGCGTGTTCACCTGGGCGCTGCTGCTGCTGTTCGCCCTGCTCAGCGTGGCCCTGTTCGCCGAGCGTCGCCTCGACGGCGGGCTCAGCGCATTCACCGGCCGGGCGGTCGATCCTCCCGGCTCGGCCGGCGAGGCCGAGGCCACGACGCTGCGCCTCGAGCACACCGAGACCTTCCCGCTGGCGCTGTTCGCGCTGACGGGCATGATGCTCTTCGCCACCAGCAACGACCTCATCACCATGTTCGTGGCGCTCGAGGTCATGAGCCTCCCGCTGTACCTGCTGTGCGGTCTCGCGCGGCGTCGGCGCCTGCTCAGCCAGGAGGCTGCGCTCAAGTACTTCCTGCTGGGTGCGTTCTCGTCGGTGTTCTTCCTCTACGGAGTCGCCCTGGCGTACGGGTACTCCGGCAGCTTCCGGCTCTCGGAGATCGACACCGCGGTCACGTCGCGCACCGGCGGTGAGCACCTGCTGCTCGCGGCCGTCGCGCTCATCAGCGTCGGCATGCTGTTCAAGGTCGGCGCGGTGCCCTTCCACCAGTGGACCCCCGACGTCTACCAGGGCGCCCCCACCCCGGTCACCGCGTTCATGGCGGCCGGCACGAAGGCCGCGGCGTTCATCGCGTTCATGCGCGTGCTGTTCGTGGCCTTCGGCGGAGCCTCGTGGGACTGGCGTCCGACCCTCTGGGTGATCGCCCTGCTGACGATGGTCGTCGGCTCCCTCATCGCCATCGCGCAGACCGACGTCAAGCGCATGCTCGCCTACTCGTCGGTGGCGCACGCCGGGTTCCTCATGGTGGGCCTGGCCGGCGCCTACGTGGCCGACACCGACCGGATCACCTCGGTCTCGGGCATCCTCTTCTACCTCGGTGTCTACGGCGTCGCCTCCATCGGGGCGTTCGCCGTGGTCACGGTGGTGCGCGACGCCGGGGGCGAGGCCACGCACCTGTCGCGGTGGGCCGGGCTGGGCAAGGAGTCGCCGTTCCTGGCCGGGTCGTTCGCCCTGTTCATGCTGTCCTTCGCCGGGATCCCGCTCACCGGCGGCTTCATCGGCAAGTGGAGCGTGTTCAGCGCCGCCTGGTCGGGCGGGTACGGCGCCCTGGTGGTCGCCGGCGTGCTGACCAGCGCCGTGGCGGCCTACTTCTACGTGCGCGTCATCGTGCTGATGTTCTTCACCGACCCCGTCGGCGACGGGCCGACGGTCGCGCTGCCGAGCCTCTTGACTACGGTGGTCATCGCAGCAGCCGCTGTGGGCACGGTGGCCATGGGCATCCTTCCAGGGCCGGTGCTCGATCTCGCTCAGCACGCGGGCACCTTCGTGCGCTGAGCCCACCGGACCAGGAGCAGACGTGTCGCTGGGAGTCTCGTTCGACGACCCGACCCTCGAGGAGCGCGTGCGCCTCGGGGTGGAGGCCGTCGAGCGTCGCCTCGCGGAGGCCGTCGACAGCCCTGACCCGTTCGTGGCCGAGGCCGCCGCGCACCTCGTGAACGCCGGGGGCAAGCGTTTCCGGCCCCTGCTCGTGGTGCTCGCCGCGCAGCTGGGCGACCCCGACCACCCCGACGTGGTGCCGTCGGCCGTCGTCGTGGAGCTCACCCACCTGGCCACGCTGTACCACGACGACGTGATGGACGAGGCCCCGTTGCGGCGGGGGGCGCCGAGCGCCAACGACCGCTGGGGCAACTCGCTGGCGATCCTCGTGGGCGACTACCTGTTCGCGCAGGCCTCCGAGCTCGTCTCGACGCTGGGCACCGAGGCCGTGCGCATCCAGGCCGAGACCTTCTCGCGGCTCGTCCGCGGGCAGATCCGCGAGACCATCGGTCCGTCCGAGGGTGAGGACGCGCTGCAGCACTACCTCGACGTCGTGGCCGACAAGACCGGCTCGCTGATCGCCACCTCGGCGCGCTTCGGGGCGCGGGCGGCGGGCACGAGCGAGCAGGTCGAGGCCGCGCTCACGGAGTTCGGCGAGCGCATCGGCGTGGCGTTCCAGCTGAGCGACGACGTGCTCGACATCGCCAGCGAGAGCGACGACTCGGGCAAGACGCCCGGGACCGACCTGCGCGAGGGCGTCCCGACACTGCCCACGCTGCTCGCCCTGCGCGGCACCGACCCGGCCGACGCCGAGCTGCGCGAGCGGCTCGCCGGTCCGATCGAGGACGACGCCGTGGTCGAGGAGGTGCTCGCCGCGCTGCGGGTGCACCCGGCCATGGCCGAGGCGCGCGCGCACGT
>NZ_JANLGG010000017.1:29200-87713 GCF_024655735.1 Aeromicrobium sp. 50.2.37 | reverse complement strand
CCGTCGGCCGCGTGCTCCGCGGCCTCGGCCAACCGGTCCTTGCGGGCGATCCACAGCACCGTCGCGACGATCACCACGACGGGGACGAACGCGGGGATGGCCAGCACGGCCACGGGGTGCGTCGTCAGCACCTCTCCCGCGACCGTGGGCTCCATGCGTCGACCCTAGACCGAGAAGAGCAGGTAGATGCCGGTGAACGTGTAGCCGACCATGAGCACGAGCATGGCGAGCTGGCCGGTGAGTCGGTGTGCACGCGGCAGCAGCGCGAGCGCCCGGTCGTGCGCGGCGACGACGGCCACCACGTGCCCGGCCACCACGAACCCGACCTTGTAGACGGCCAGCACGTCCGGGTGCTCGGACAGGAAGTACGAGACCTCCAGCCCGTTGCCGACGCCCAGCAGCTGGAGCAGGTCGATCGCCGCGGCCTGGCCGCGCTCGAGCAGGTAGGTCAGGTAGTGGGCGAAGATGTAGCCCACGACGATCGGCACCAGCGAGTGCGCCATGAGTCCGGGCAGCGCCCGGCGCTCGCGTGGCGTGACCCCGCCCGTGGCCACCGACGCCGCGACGAACGCCACGGCGACCACGACGCAGAACAGCAGCAGCACCAGCGACGCCGTGAGCGTGGAGTGCGAGCCCGACTGCCACCGCTCGGACGCCGAGAAGCTGTCGAAGGCCGTGGACCCCAGCAGCACCGCGATCGCGGCCACCAGCCCGGGCGCGACGGGCAGCAGCGGCAGCGAGCGCAACGGGTTGTGGGGATCGAACCTGCGGTCGCGCACCAGCGGGGCGAGGCGCGCCACGAACGCGCTGTAGACGTCGAACGGGTCGGCACGGTCGAACCAGCGCGGGCCGAGCAACACCCCGCCCAACACCGTGACGACCACGTAGCCGGCCACCCAGGTGCGCACCGTGGTCACGTCGCCGGCGTCGGGCGAGACCAGCTCGAGCCAGACGAAGGCGAACAGCCCCACCGCCGCGGGCCAGTACCCCCAGCCCTCGCGGTAGGCCACGAAGCCCTCCGGACGACCGGTGGCGCGACCCACCAGCCACTGCAGCGAGCGCCACGGCGACAGGTCCTTCCACACGTGCCCGGCGAGCAGCGCCAGCGGCACCAGACCCACCCACACGAGGATGTAGAAGGCGGCGATCCCCGGGTTGGTCGCGTCGTCGGGTCCGAGGTAGAGCGCCCCGAGGAACCACACCGTCAGCACCAGGCCGAGCACCGCCAGCCACGGACGGCGCGGCGGCTCTGAATTTTCTGCCGCCCCCGGCCCGGCACCCCCGCCGGCGCTCATCGCCGCCCCCGGCCCGGCACCCCCGCCGGGGCTCACCGCCGCCCCCGGCCCGGCGGTGGCAGGACCGGGCTGGAGCCGCGGCTCCTTCCACGCGAACGCCAGCACGGCGAAGGAGATGGTGAGCGCCCACGACGCACCGACGATCGCGTAGAGGAACGGGATCGGCAGGTCCGTCGAGCCGCCGACGCCGTGCATCGGCAGCGGCAGCACGGCTCCCACGAACGGATCGAGCACGGGTCAGGGCCGGACGACGAGCTGCACGATCACGGCGTGGGTGGCGTGCGACTCCACCGCCACCTGGCCGGGTCGGTCGATCGTGAACGTCCTCGACGTCTCGTCGCCGGCCTCGACGTCGATGCTCACCTCCGGGTCGGAGTGCACGTGGACCTCGTCGGCGACCTCGGCCGTGACGTTCAGCGTGATCGGCTCCCCGACCTTCACCTCCACCCGCTCGCCCTGCGGCTCGGGCCCGTCGGCGGTGAGGGTGACGTCGACGACCACTCCGGGGTCGGCACTCGCCTCGGCACTCGCGGCGGCGGACGGCGAGGCGCTCGTGCTGCTCGGGGCAGCACTGGGGGTGTCCGTGCCCGGGCCCGGTTCCCCGCACCCGGCGAGCAGCAGCCCGGCCGCCACGGTCGTCACCAGGGCGGCGGTCAGCCGCGCGGTCGGAGTCGTCCTCATGTCGGGTTCCTCTCCTCCCCGTCCTCGGGGGTCTCGCGGTCGTCGGGCTCGAAGGCCCGGTCGATCAGGTCTCGTTCGCGCTGCTCGTCCTGGCGGTCCTTGCGGGCGATGTAGAGCACCACCCCCACCACCACGATCGCCGGCACGAAGGCCGGGATCGCGACGAGCGCGGCGTGGTGCGCCCACAGCACCTCGCCGTGGGCCACCCCGAGGACCGCAGGGTCGGGGGTCACGCCGTCCCGGCTCCGCTCCCCTGGTCCAGGCCCGAGCCGCCGCCCGGGCCCTGCTCCAGCTCGTCGCGCCGACGGCGTCCCTCCCGGGCGATGGCCCCGGAGACACGCGCCACGGCCACGCTGATGCCGGCCAGGATCGCGAGGCTGCAGACCAGGACGACGAGGTTGGCCACGCCCCACATCCACGGCGAGGTGTCGAGCTCGCGCTCACGCTGCAGGATCTCGATCTCCGGGACGAACTCGCGGGTCATCTGCGACTCGACCGGGACCTCCTCGGCCCCGAGCGCCTCGTCGGCCGGGAGGAAGATCGGCGCGGCGGTGAGCATGCGGCCGTCCTGCACACGCAGCAGCGTCTTCCAGGTGCCGCCGATCGGCATGGGCTCGGTGGTCTCCCACGAGTCGGGGCCGGTGCGCCTGAGCGACTGCGTGACGACGCCGGCGCCGCCGCCCTGCCACGCGGTGATCTGCACCCACGTCGGGTTCTCGTCGACGAGTCCCTCGGTGGTGGTGACCTCGACCATGATCTCGGGCTGGGCCTCCGTGCCGACCTGCTGGACGGCGAACGTGGCCTCGGCGTTCTCGGGCACCGTGGCGTTGAGTCCGTTGCCGACGGCCACCGACGTGACGACGATCGACCCGACCACGATCGACCGGCCCACCCAGCGGTTGCTCGGCAGACGGCCGTCGAGGCCCATCGCGAACAGGGCACCGCACAGACCGGCGCCGAGGGCCACGGGCACCACGGTCACCAGGCTCTCGAGCCAGATGTCCTGCGGCCACGGGAACTGGAAGACGGCGTCGTTCCAGAACTTCTCGATGACGGTGCCGACGGTGCCGATCAGCAGACCGCCGACGGCGCCGAACACGAGGGGCTTGTCCTTCAGGCGGCTGAGTGCCAGCAGCTCGATGATCAGGGCGCTGCCGAGGTAGAGCGGGAACACGTGCGACGCCTGGCCGAAGACGTCACCCACGATGAACGAGACGACGCCGCGCGTGATGACGAAGAAGAACGCCGCGAACAGGGCCGCGCCCGGACCGGCGTACAGCCGCGCGGCCACCAGGGTCAGTGCGGCAGCCGCCGCGATCATCAGCGGCGCGAACACCATGCGGAACTGCGCGATGCCGAAGTCGAACTCGGCCTGGAAGACCGACAGGCCGATGAGCAGACCGCCGAAGGCCATCGAGAGGGTCAGCTTGTGCAGCATGCGCGCGCCGTGGTTGTCGGCCGAGCGCTTCCACTCCTCGGAGAACTCGGCCTCGCGGTGCAGCAGGATGATGCCGGCCGTCGAGAGTCCGGCGCCGCCGATCAGCATGAGGTGCGTCGGTCCCCAGAGCGTGACGTCCTGGCCGAACAGGCGGTGCCACACGTCGTCGAGCGGGAAGCCGATCAGGGCGTAGAACCCGCACGCGGCGATGAAGATGCCGGCGACGGGGGCGTACCAGCTGCGGGTGATCCGCACCGAGGCGATGCCGGGGCGCTGGCCGTCGCGCGGGAACACGATCGCGCTCATGCCGGCGATGAACAGGGCGAAGAGCCCGTACAGGATCAGGTAGTGGGCGGGGTTCGCGAGCGGACCCTCGTCGCGTCCGCGACCGGCGTGCAGGCTCACGTCCCACAGGAACCCGAGCAGGGCGACGACGAGGGAGCTGGCCACGAACAGGGAGGGGATGGAGGCCCAGCCGGGCTCGCCGGTGCGCTCGTGGAGACGGTCACCGAGGGCCTGGAACCACTCGATGCGGTGGGTGCGGTGGGCCCAGGCGATGGCGACGAGGACCGCGGTCACGAGGCCGGCCCCGACGCTCAGTCCGATGACCTGGTCGAGGGCCGCTCCGCCCACGGGGGCAGGCTCTGCGGCGACGAGGATGGCGGGGAACATTCCGGGAGTATGTCAGCGCGCCATGTGACACCGCAAGTGTCAGATGAGGTGCGTCACACCCGGGTGCTCGACGTGGACAAGCCACTGGTGCGCGTGGTCACGACGGGCAGCGACGGCACCCGTCACCGGGTCAGTGCCCGACGACCTCCTGGGCCTCGCGACCCTTGGGGCCGTCGACCACCTCGAGCTCGACCGCCTGGCCGTCCTCGAGCGTCTTGTAGCCGTCGGACTTGATCTTGGACCAGTGGACGAAGACGTCACCCTGGCCCTCGACCTCGATGAAGCCGTAGCCCTTGTCGGCGTTGAACCACTTGACGGTGCCCTGCACCATGACGAACTCCCACCTGGTGACGCGATCGAACCACCTGCCCGGACCGATCTGACGCCGAGCCTATACGCGCCGGTCGCGCCGCAGAAGAGCGCGGTTCACCCGCTGGTCACCCAGCGCCTCGCCGGGCGTCCTCCCGACCGACTTCCCGGCCGTGGAGACCACCCTCGGGATGGACCCCGATCGACCCTGACCGCACCCTGGCCGCACCCCGGGAACGGGGTGCGCGGCTCGGTCGGCGTGCTTCAGTGGAGGCACACACCGACACCGATCGAGGAGCTGGACTCTCATGACCGCCTACCCCCACGAGCCCGCGCCCGGCCAGGGCACCGGGCAGGGCGAGCCCCTGTCCGACGACACCCAGCGGAGCATCGGCGTCATCGTGCACGCCGTGCCGGCGGCCGCCCTCGTGCTGAGCGCGGGCACCCTCGGCTTCGTCGCGTCCCTCGTCATCTACCTGGTCTACAAGGACCGGGGCGAGTACGCCCGCCGCCAGGCGGCCAACTCGCTCAACGTCCAGATCACCACGGGCATCCTGCTGCTGCTCTCGCTGCCCCTCATGCTCGTGCTGATCGGCTTCGTCACGTACGGGATCGTCATCGTCTGGGCCGTGGTGCTGCACGTCGTCGGCGCGGTGCGCGCCAGCAACGGCGAGTGGTGGAACCCGCCCCTCACCCCCCGCTTCGTCCGCTGACGCGGCTGGAGATTCCCAGGTCGACCTGGGAATCTCCGGCCACGCACGAGTTCCTCACGCCCGCACGGCTTGTTCTCCGTGCGGGCGTGAGGTTTCCCTGCGCCTGTTCGCCCCTGCGGCTGCGGTGCGTCGACGTCGCGTCGACCCTCGGCTACGTCGACCGCTGGTCGAGTAGCCGGTCCGGCGACGGAGGAGCTCGGGACGGCGTATCGAGACCACCCGGCAACGGCTCGGCGTTGCCGCACACGACGGCCGGGTCCGACCCCTCACCAGGTCTCGATACAGCGGGATCGGCTTCGCCGAGAGACCACTCGACCCGCCAGATCCGCTCGGGCGCGGGGCGCCCTCGGGATCAGGCGCAGCCGCCGGCGACCGCGGGGATGATGCTGATCTGCGCGCCGTCCTTCACCGGGGTCTCGAGGCCCTGGGCGAAGCGCACGTCCTCCTCGGCCACGTACACGTTCACGAATCGGCGGAGCTTGCCGTCCTCGTCGACGATGCGGGCCTTGATGCCGGCGTAGGACGACTCCAGCGAGTCGAGCACCTCGGCGAGCGTCGCGCCCTCGGCCTCGACCTTGGAGGAGTCGCCGGTGTAGCTGCGCAGGATGGTGGGGATGCGGACGGACACGGACACGGTGGTCTCCAGTCGATCGAGGGGTGAGGGGCGGGAGCGGTCGTCGGCTCAGGCGAGGCCGGAGGCGACGAACGCGTCGTACGTGGGGGCGATCGTCGCGGCCGGGCCGACGCGGCCCGAGACGGCGTCGAGGGTCTTGAGACCGTGACCGGTGTTGATGAACACCGTCTCGAGGTCCGGGTCGAGCTGCCCGGTCTCGACGAGCTTCTTCAGGACGGCCAGCGTCGTGCCGCCGGCGGTCTCGGTGAAGATGCCCTCGGTGCGCGCCAGGAGCACGATCGCATCGCGGATCTCGTCGTCGCTGACCTGCTCGACGGCGCCGCCGGTGGCCCGCGCGATGTCGAGCACGTAGATGCCGTCGGCGGGGTTGCCGATGGCGAGGGACTTGGCGATCGTGTCGGGCTTGACCGGGCGGATCGCGTCGTGGCCCTCGGCGAACGCCGTGGCCACCGGGTTGCAGCCCTGCGCCTGGGCGCCGAAGACCTTGTAGGGCTTGTCCTCGACGAGGCCGAGGTCGATGAGCTCCTTGAACGCCTTGTGCACCTTGGTCAGCTGCGAGCCGGAGGCCACCGGGATGACGATCTGGTCGGGCAGGCGCCAGCCCAGCTGCTCGGCGATCTCGTAGCCCAGCGTCTTGGAGCCCTCGGCGTAGAACGGTCGCACGTTGACGTTGACGAACGCCCAGCCGTCCTCCTCGCCGGCGATCTCGCTGGCGAGCTTGTTGACGTCGTCGTAGTTGCCCTCGACGGCGACGAGGTTGTCGGTGAAGACGGCCGAGTTCACCTGCTTGGGCGTCTCGAGGTTGCTCGGGATGAACACGACCGTGCGGATGCCGGCGCGGGCCCCGGCGGCGGCCACGGCGTTCGCGAGGTTGCCGGTCGACGGGCACGCGAAGACCTTCGCGCCCAGCTCGGTGGCCGCGCTCAGGGCGCACGCGACGACGCGGTCCTTGAAGGAGTTGGTGGGGTTGGTGCTGTCGTCCTTGACCCAGAGCTTCGTGAGCCCCAGCTCGCCGGCGAGGTTGCGCGCCTCGAGCAGCCGGGTGAAGCCGGGCTCGGTGTTTGGGCTGGACTCGATGTCGTCGGG
Source organism: Aeromicrobium sp. 50.2.37 (assembly GCF_024655735.1). Lineage (NCBI taxonomy): Bacteria > Bacillati > Actinomycetota > Actinomycetes > Propionibacteriales > Nocardioidaceae > Aeromicrobium > Aeromicrobium sp. 50.2.37. Next base: position 80,885 of record NZ_JANLGG010000017.1, on the reverse strand, counting down.
CACCGGCAGGAGTGCCTTGTAGCGCCAGATGTTGCGCGGGCCGCTCTCGATCTGCTCGCGCGTGACGGTGCCGAAGTCGTAGTCGACCTCGAGCGGACCGAAACAGTCGTCGCAGGCGTAGTGCGGGCCGAGCGGTCGCGTGGCGCCGCACTCGCGGCAGACCAGCCCGGTGGCGGACCCGAAGGCGCCGTCGCGCAGCGCACCGCGCTGGGTGACCTCGGACTGCTCGACCTCGGACTGGGCCACCTCGGACGGGGCGGCGCCGGGCGCCGCGGACGTGGTGGACGGGGCGGTGGTGATGCTCACGAAAGCCTCCTGGTCATCTTTCCCGACCTCTCTGGTCGGGACGGAATGAGCACCTGGCTCCGGTGTCCTGGACGGACGGTGGAGCTGGTTGCTGGGGCGTCGTCGGGCCGTGTCCCTGTACCCCTCTGGATGAGCAGGTCCAGCGTAGGCAGGCGTCTCACCATGTGTCCAATTGGTCCGCGATGCGAGACGCGGGTGTCCACGGAGCGGGCGTCCACAGATCGCGCCGCAGGCGAGCACACCCTCCGCAGTCGTCCACAGCCGTCGCGCGGCTGGGCGCCGCGCCGGCCACCGGCGCCATGTCCCGTCGACCGCGCCGGACCGTCCGGCGCCGACCCCGGAGGACCCCACCATGTCGCTCACCACCGACTCGCGCCGCACCCGCCTCACCCTGCTCGTCGCCGCGCCGACGCTCGCCGTCACCGCCGGACTGCTGAGCAGTGCCGCTCTCGCCGACCCGCCGCCCGGCCGGCTCCACCTGCCGGGTCACACGATCGTGGCCGTCGAGGGTGATGCCGACAACGGCTTCAGCGTGTTCCGGCTGGACGGCAGCAGCGAGCACCCGCCGACGCTGTCGGAGTCGACGGCGGAGTGCCACGAGCACGACGACCCCACCGAGGTCGCGGTGTGCGTGGCCGAGGTCGAGACCCGCTTCGAGGGCCTCGCCGACGTGCAGCTCAGCCTGCGCTGGAGCGCAGGACGGCGAGGGGGCCACGACGCTCGGTGAACCGGGCGATCCCGTGGACCCGAGCTCGGCCCACGAGCAGGCCTACGAGGCCTCGGTGAGCGAGTCGGCGACGTCGCCGAACACGCAGTCGGTGAGGGCCAGCAGCGCGGGGTCGCCCGCCACGTGCTCCGGGGCGCCGATGGCCAGCATCACGTTGATGAGCATGCCGTGGGCCACGAAGTCGCGGGCCCGGTCGTCGTCGATCCCGGCGCCACGGACGACCTGGAAGATCTCGGTCATGCGCGACCGCGCGAACGCCCCGATCTCGGGGTCGGTGGCGGCGGCGAACCCGTGGACCATGAGCTGCAGGGCGTCGCGGTCGCGCAGGACCAGGTCGGCGTAGGCCTGGCCGAGCGGCGAGAGGCCCTCCTCGGAGTCGGGGTCGATGACCTGCGTGGCGATGACGTGCTCGAAGGCGTCGATGATGCGACGCGTCGCGCGGTCGAACACCTCCACGAACAGCTCGAGCTTGGTGCCGAAGATCCGCACGACGTAGGGCTGCGAGACGCCGGCCTCCTTCGCCACCGCGTCGGTACTGGTGCCGGCGTAGCCCGTCCGGGCGAAGGCGCGGGTGGCGGCCTCGAGCACGAGCTCGCGGCGGGCGTCGGCACTCATCCGGGGGGTCATGGTTGACAGGTTATCACTCGATTACTTACAGTCGTCCGCAAGTAATCATTCGATGCCTTCCAGACCCGGCATCCTCCCCAGGAGCACGCCCATGACCACCGACACCCTCGACTCCCCGGCCTCGGCCCCGCCGCCCACGAGCCCGCCCTCGGCGAGCCGCTCGTCCGCACGCCGACGCACGGCGCTCGCCCTCACGGCGGCCTCGTTGCCGATGTTCATGGCCACCCTCGACAACCTGGTCATGACGAGCGCCCTGCCGGTCGTGCAGTCCGACCTGGGCGCCACCGACACCCAGCTGTCGTGGTTCATGAACGCCTACACGCTGCCGTTCGCGACGTTCATGCTCGCGCTGGCCGCCGTGGGCGACCGCCTCGGACGACGACGCGTGATGCTGGCCGGCATCGGCGTCTTCACGCTCGGCTCCGTGGCCGCCGCGCTGAGCGGGTCGGCCGAGGCACTCATCGCGGCACGGGCCCTCCAGGGCGTCGGCGCCGCGGCGATCGTGCCGCTGTCGCTGACGCTCCTCGTCGCCGCCGTGCCCCCCGCGGCGAGGGCCGCGGCGATCGGCATCTGGAGCGGCGTGGCCGGGCTGGGTGTGGCCGTCGGCCCCGTGATCGGCGGTGCCGTGGTCGAGGGGCTCAGCTGGCAGGCCATCTTCTGGATCAACGTCCCCGTGGCCCTGGTCGCCGTGCCGCTGCTCCTGCTCGCCACCCCGGAGTCGCGCAGCTCCGCACCCGGCCGCACCGACGTCGTGGGCACGCTCCTGCTCGGCGGCGCGGTCTTCGCGGGGGTCTGGGGCATCGTCCACGGCAACGACGACGGCTGGTCGTCCGCCGGTGTCGTCGGCACGCTCGTGGCCGCCTCGATCCTCGCGCTCGGGTACCTGACGTGGGCCGCGCGACTCGACCGCTCCACCCGCCCGGGTGACGACGCCGTCCTGCCGCTGCGCCTGTTCCGCCGCCGCGCCTTCAGCGCGGCGAACGTCATCGGCCTCATGTTCAGCCTCGGCATGTTCGGCAGCGTGTTCCTGCTGTCGCAGTACCTGCAGGTCGTACAGGGCTACTCGCCGCTCGAGGCCGGCCTGCGCACGCTCCCCTGGACCGCCGCACCCATGGTGGTCGCCCCGATCGCCGGGGCCCTCGTCCCCCGTCTGGGCGCCCGGTCGCTGCTGGTCGTCGGGCTCTCCCTGCAGACCGCGTCCCTCGTGTGGTTCGCGTCGGTCGTCGAGAGCTGGTCGGGCTACGGGGACCTGGTGGTCCCGCTGGTCCTGGCCGGCGTCGGCATGGGCCTGACGTTCGCTCCCATGTCGACCGCCGTGCTCGACGGGCTGCCCGACGACGACCTCGCGATCGCCAGCTCGGCCAACAACACCGTCCGCGAGTTCGGCGTGGCGCTCGGGATCGCGGTCATCGTCGCCGTCTTCCAGGGTGCCGGGGGCTCGATCTCGCCCCAGGGCTACGACGGGGCGATCGGCCCGTCGTTGCTCGCCGCCGCCGGCGCCGTCGGAGTGGCCCTGGTCGCCGCGCTGTTCGTCCCGGGTCGACCGGACCCGTCTGCGGCCTGAGTCCGGCTCACCGCCCGTGCCGACGCCGACGCCGCGTCGTCACGGGCGGGTATCCGCCGTCGTCCAGGCCCGCGAGCCGCTCGAACGGGTTGTAGGACGAGTGGTCGCCCGCCACCGCCCAGGAGAACCCGGCCGCCAGCAGGTAGAGCGGCACCATGACCGGACCGACCAGCCAGGCGTACTGGGTGACGTGCCGGTCCTCGTGCTGCAGGAGCCGGGGCCGGTCGCGCAGCCAGACGTGGTCGTGGGTGCTCACCACCACGGAGCCGAGCGTGAAGGCACTCGCCACCGGGAAGCGCCAGCGGTAGCCGCCCGCCAGGTAGGTGCCGCGCCCGTTCCGCTCGATCGTGGCACCGCCCAGCCGCGCGACCGCGAGGCCGGCCGGCGTGCTCAGGTTGGCCCAGTTCAGCACCGTCCGGACGCGCGTCCACACCGTGTGCGGCGGGAGCGGGCTCATCGGACTGGGTGACGGCACGCCATCTCGACTCACCCGTCGAGGGCGTCGGCCCAGGCCGTGAGCCACGCGGCGACGCCGTCGGGGCCGGGCAGCACCACGTCGGAGCGACTCACGAGGGCGTCCTGCTCGCCCGACGCCGACGCCACCAGGACGCCGTCGCCACCGCTGTGGCGCAGGTGCTCCACCGCCTCGAAGGCCGGCAGGTCGCCCAGGTCGTCGCCGACGTAGACGACCCGCCGCAGGCCGGTCGACTCCACGAGGTCGCGCAGCGCGACCCCCTTGTCGGTCGCGTGACCACGCAGCTCGAGCACCTGACGGCCCGGTTCGACCTCGAGGTCCAGGTCCGCGGCGAGCGCCCGGAGCGGCCCGTCGAGCTCGTGGATGAGGTCCGCGTCGATGCCCCGCGTGTGGATCGCCACCGCCAGGCCCTTGTCCTCGATGCGCACGTGACCCGCGTCGTGGTCGGCGAGCCACCGAGGGAGCATCGCCGCCAGCCGCTCCACGGAGTCCGGCCGGTCGGGACGCTCGAGCACGTCGTCCTCGGCGTCCCACCGCTCGGCGCCGTACTGGCCGCAGATCACGAGCCGCTCGAGGCCCGGAAGCCCACGGAACCCGCTCAGGGTCAGCGCCTGGTCGACCGGGCGTCCGGTGACGATCGCGACCTGCCCCAGCACGTGGCCCAGGCGGGCGACGGCCGTGACGGCGTCGGGGTGCGCGAAGGCCCGGGTCGGGTCGTCGACGACGTGCGCGAGGGTGCCGTCGAAGTCCAGCCCGAGCAGGATCTGTCGAGGGTCGACGAGCAGCGACGCCGGGACGTCGGGCGTGGGGTGGTCTGCCGCGGGCACCCGAGCATCATGGCAGCCGCGGGGCGCGGCTCAGGAGACGGGACCGACCAGCACGATCGTGAGCCGCTGGCCGCTCATCCCGTTGACGATCGGGGCCACGGCCTGGATGCCGAGGTCGTCGGCCAGCTGCCTCGCCTGCGCCTCGCGGCCCTGCGGGTAGTGCACGGTGTTGGCCGCGGAGTAGCCGCGCCAGTTGCCCACCGCGCCGACGGTCCAGCCCTCGGCGGTGACCCGCTGCCCGACCGTGCGCGCCAGGCCCTGGGTGCGCGAGGCGTTGAGGACGGACACCTGGACCGACGTCCGGTCGACCGCGGGCTCGGGCTCGCTGGTCTCGGTGGGCTCGGGCTCCGGCGTCTCGCTGGGCTCCGGCTCGGTCGTCCCGGTGGGCTCCGGCGTGGGGGTGGCGGACGGCTCGGAAGCAGCCGGGCTCGAGCTGGCCGACGCGACCGGGGCGCCGTCGTCGTCGGGGCCGGTGACCACAAGCCAGGCGAGCCAGGCTCCAGCCAGCACGACGACCCCGCCGACCGCGAGCAGCGCCCAGGTGGGCAGCACGAGAGCCCGGCGGGTCACCGTGCGGCGGTGGTCGGACACCCGCGACCGCGACTCAGAGATCGATGCCGAGGCGGCGCGCCGAGCGACTGCGCTGACGCTGAGCGCGCAGACGACGCAGGCGCTTGACCAGCAGCGGGTCGAAGGCGAGGGCGTCGTCGCTGTCGATGAGGGCGTTCAGCAGCTGGTAGTACCGCGTGGCGGACATGTCGAACTTCTCGCGGATGGCCTGCTCCTTGGCCCCGGCGAACTGCCACCACAGGCGCTCCATCGACAGCATCTCGAGGTCGCGCTCGGTCAACGTGCTGCCCGGACGTGCCGGGTCGTGGCTCGACTGCTCCACTGCGCTCATGGCGTCACCCTAACCCAGGAATGACAGTGGTGTCATTCGCTTCGGCGGACTGCTGCTCTGGTATGCGTGGAGGCATGGCCGAGACATCCAGCACGACCCAGTCCAGCAGTGAGCCGCAGGCCACCGCGGCCGTCCCCGCCGACCGCCCGCTGCGCTGGGGCATCCTCGCCACCGGACGCGTCGCCGGCAGCTTCGCACGGGACCTGGCCCTGCTGCCCGACCACGAGGTGGTGGCCGCGGGCTCGCGCGACCGGACGCGGGCCCAGGCCTTCCTCGACGAGCACGCCACGTCGACGGCCCGCGCGTACGGGAGCTACGACGAGCTCGTGGCCGACCCCGACGTCGACGTCGTCTACGTCGCGAGCCCGCACAGCCGCCACCTCGAGGACGCCCTGCTGTGCCTCGACGCCGGCAAGCCGGTGCTGTGCGAGAAGGCCATGACGCTGGACGTGGCGAGCGGGCGCGAGCTCGTCGCCCGCGCGCGCGAGACGGGGCTGTTCCTGGCCGAGGCGATGTGGATGCGTACGAACCCGGTCATCCGTGAGGTGAAGCGTCTCGTGGACTCCGGCGCGATCGGGGAGGTCGGCGAGCTCAGGGCGGCCCTCGGGTTCGCGGCCAGCCCGGACGTCACGCGCCTGTGGGACCCCGAGCTCGGGGCCAGCGCACTGCTGGACATCGGCATCTACCCGCTCACCTTCGCCCACGTGATGCTCGGCCACCCGCACACCGTCACCGCCGCCGGCGCACTGCACGCGCGCGGCTTCGACGTGGCCGGAGGGGCCACGTTGGTGCACGAGGCACGAGGGCCCGGTGGCCACCGGCCCGTCTCGAGCATCGCGTGGACGCAGCTGGCTCAGTCCGACAGCACCGCATCGATCGCCGGCACGGACGGCCGGATCGAGATCGAGGGGCGCTTCCACCACCCCACGTCCTTCACGCTCGTGCGTGGCGACGACCGCGAGCGGATCGACGTGCCCGTCACCGGACGCGGGTACGCCCACGAGGCCGAGGAGGTCGCGGCCTGCCTGCGGGCCGGACGGACCGCGTCGGCGCTGCTGCCGCTCGAGGCCACCCTGCAGATCCAGGAGCTGATGGACACGATCCTCGAGCAGATCGGCACGGACGCCCACCGCTGACCGGCCCGGCCCGGCCGGCGCTGACCGGCCCGGCCCCACCGGCGCGGTCGACGGGCGCGGTCCCGCCGCTCGCCTAGGGTGGAGCCATGGCGGCAACGGCGGACTTCGTGGTGATCGCCAACCGGTTGCCCGTGGACCGGGTGGTCCAGCCCGACGGCAGCACCACCTGGCGCACCTCCCCCGGCGGCCTGGTCACCGCGCTCGAGCCCGTGATGCGCCGCAACGGCGGAGCCTGGATCGGGTGGCACGGCGCTCCCGACGAGAAGCTGCGGACGTTCGAGCACGACGGCATCACGCTCGTCCCGGTGCACCTCACGAGCCAGGAGTACGAGGAGTACTACGAGGGCTTCTCCAACGGCACGCTCTGGCCGCTCTACCACGACGTCGTCGCCCCGCCGGAGTTCCACCGCGAGTGGTGGGACTCCTACGTCGAGGTGAACCGACGCTTCGCCAAGCGGGCCGCGAAGGTCGCGCGCAGGAACGCCGTGGTGTGGGTGCAGGACTACCAGCTGCAGCTCGTGCCGCAGATGCTCCGCGAGCTCCGCCCCGACCTGCGCATCGGCTTCTTCCTGCACATCCCGTTCCCGCCGAACGAGCTGTTCCAGCAGCTGCCGTGGCGTCGCTCGATCCTCGAGGGCCTGCTCGGCGCCGACCTCGTCGGCTTCCAGCTGCCCGGCGCGGCCCAGAACTTCGTGCGGCTCGTGCGGCAGCGCGTCGGCAACAAGACCCATCGCGACACGGTCTACCTCGACGACGGCCGGATCGTGACGGCCCGCGCCTACCCGATCTCCATCGACTCCGCCGGCTTCGAGGAGATGGCGCGACGTCCGGAGGTGGCGGCCCGCGCCGAGGAGATCCGCGAGAGCCTCGGCAACCCGCGCTGCGTGCTGCTCGGCATCGACCGCCTCGACTACACCAAGGGTCTGCGGCAGCGGCTCCGTGCCTTCGGCGAGCTCATCACCGAGGGGTCCGTCGACGTCGAGGACGCGGTGTTCGTGCAGGTGGCCACGCCGTCGCGCGAGCGCGTGGGCCAGTACAAGATCCTGCGCGACGACATCGACCGCCTGGTCGGTCGCATCAACGGCGACGTCGGCCGCATCGGCGCCCAGCCGATCACCTACCTGCACGCGTCGTACCCGCGCGAGGAGATGGCCGCGCTCTACCGGGCCGCCGACGTCATGGTCGTGACGCCGCTGCGTGACGGCATGAATCTGGTGGCCAAGGAGTACGTGGCCTGCCGCTACGATGACGATGGCGCGCTGGTGCTCAGCGAGTTCGCCGGCGCGGCGGCCGAGCTGCGGCACGCCTACCGGGTCAACCCGTACGACATCAACGGCCTCAAGGAGGCCCTGGTCGAGGCCATGCAGGCGCCCGAGAAGGAGCGACAACGCCGCATGAAGGCCATGCGCAAGCAGGTGGTCGAGAACGACATCGACACCTGGGCCAACAGCTTCCTCGACGACCTGCGCAACGTCCGGCGCACGCACGACAAGACGCCCCGGCCCGCGCGGAGCAACCCCGAGACGAGCACGCGTCGGCGCTGACGGTCCGGCGGTCTACCCGCCGGTGAGCCGCTGCAGCGCGTCGGCCGCCACGAAGAAGCCGACGATGCCGACCACCCAGCTCATCATCGAGCCCGTGCGCGCCGACATCCAGGCGTCGACCCGCTCGAGCCACGGCTCCACCAGTCGGGAGGCCGCGACCCGGAGCACCAGGAGGACGAGGGCCGGCAGCACCATGACGAGCACGTAGCCCACGAGCACGAGCAGCTGGACGGGACGGTCGACGTCGGCACGCGAGAGCAGCCCCATGGCGGCCAGGTACGGGAGCATCGTCGCGACCTCGAGCACCGTGGCCACCAGCGCGATGCCCATGGTCGTGCGCACGGGGACGCCGTCGCCCTGCAGCGCCGCACGCCACCGTCGAGCCCGAGGGCTCGGCCCCTCCTGCTCCTTGGCCTTCCTCTCGATGCGGAAGCTCCAGAGGAACAGCCCCACGCCCACCACGAGCTGGGCGATCGTGAGCGGCCGGTTGTCCGCGAGGGCCCCGCCGACGTCGGACGCCGCGTCCACCGCGACGTCGATGCCGAGGAGCAGCAGGGCCCCGACCGCGTAGTAGAAGACCACGACGGTGCCGAGGAACAGCAGCACCCGGCCCGGCCGCACCCGTGGCGCGAGCAGCATCCAGAGCGGGATGAGCAGCGTGCCGAAGCTGGTGCTGTCGACCAGCGCGAGGCCGGCCAGGCCCGCGAGCTCCGCCCACGTCATGCGTTCCCCCTCCCGCGCGCCAGGTCGCGCGTCCGTCCCACGCCGACCGTGCCACATCGCGTCGCGTCACGTCATCTCGCCCGCCCTCCCGCCGCGCGAGCCGAGTCCGCGCGCCCTGCACGGATGATCTGAGGCACGAAGATCTCACACCCGCACGGAGAGCGACCCGGGCATCCGTGAGGAACCCGTGCTCCGTGCCGGATTCCCAGGTCGACCTGGGAATCGCCGAGACGCCGCGGGGCCGCCGGTGGCCCCGGCCTCGCCTACCGTGACGCTCATGACGTCGACGCCCCTGCCCCCGCGGGTCCGGCGCGGCTACGCGCTCGGCAGCGTGGCGACGGGCACCTTCGGCACGGTCCCGGGGCTGCTGCTCCTGCCGTACCTCACCGACACGCTCGGCATCGCCGCCGTCGTCGCCGCGGTGATCGTCTTCCTCCCGAAGGCGTGGGACGTGGTGCTCAACCCGATCGCCGGGCGCATCAGTGACGCCTCGTCGCACCCCCAGGGCCGACGTCGGCCCTTCCTGCTGCGGGGCGGGCTGCTGCTGGCGGTGTTCTTCGCGCTGATGTTCGCCGGGCCCACCGAGCCCACGGTGCTGGCCGGCGCCTGGGTCGTGGTGATGTTCCTGGGCTGTGCGAGTGCGTACGCGTTCTTCCAGGTGCCGTACGTGGCGATGCCCGCGGAGATGACGTCGGACTACACCGAGCGCACGCGCCTGATGACGTGGCGGGTCGCGGTGCTGGCGCTCGCGATCCTGCTCTCCGGCGCCACGGCTCCGATGGTGGTCGACGCCGTGGGCGACGGCGACTCCGACGCCGCGGGGTACCGCGTCATGGGCGTCTACGTCGCGGTGCTGCTGGTGCTCGGCGTCGTCGGAGCGTGGCGCGGCACCCGCGACGCGCCCCAGCTCGACGTCGCGCCACCGTCAGGCGGCCTGCGCGAGCAGCTCGCCCTCGTGTCCGGCGACCGCGACTTCCGTGCGCTGCTCGGCTGCTTCGTGCTCCAGGCCCTCGGCATCGGCGCCATGCTCGCCGGCGTCGCCTACGTGGCGGACGAGCTGTTCGACTCCGCCGCCGCCTCGACGTTCCTGTTCGCCTCGTTCGTGGGCCCGGCCCTGCTCGTCACCCCGCTCTGGGAGCGGCTGTTCGCCCGGCGCGGCAAGCGTGCCGGGTACACCGTCGCCACGCTGCTGCTCGTCGTCGGAGCTCTCGGCCTGCTCGCCGCCCGCGACGCCACGGCCCTCGTCGTCTACCCCGCCGCCGCCCTGGTGGGCATCGGCTACGCCGGCGCCCAGGTGTTCCCCATGGCCATGCTGCCCGACGTCGCGGCCCGCGACGCCCGCCGCAGCGGGCAGAACCGCGTCGGCGTGTACACCGGCGTCTGGACCGCGGGCGAGACCCTCGGCCTCGCGCTCGGGCCGGGCCTGTTCGCCCTGGTGCTCGCCGTCGGCGGGTACGTGTCGTCGACCGGCGGGCAGGACGTCGCGCAGCCCGACTCGGCGCTCACCGCGATCACCCTGGGGTTCTCGCTGGTCCCCGCCGCGATCATCGCGCTCAGCCTCCTGCTGCTGCGTCGCTACCGCCTCGACGAGGAGCTCCACCATGGCTAGCGAAGAACCAGGATCGCCCGCTGCGGCAGGCCACAGCCGCCCCCGGCCCGGCACCTCGGCCGAGGTCCTCGCCGAGCTCGAGGAGCTGCGGTCCGGCGACCTGCCCACGCACGGTGGCCGCACCCTCGCCTACGTCTACGACTCGGGCATCGCCGAGGCGGACGAGCTCGGCCGCCGGGCGCTCGCGATGTACGGCGCGACGAACGGGCTCGACCCCACCGCGTTCCCGAGCCTGCTGCGCATGGAGCGCGACCTCGTGACCTTCGCGCGGGACGCGCTGCACGGACCCCCCGAGACGGTCGGCACCGTCACGTCGGGCGGCACCGAGTCGATCCTGCTCGCGGTCAAGGCCGCGCGCGACGCCTCGCCCGTCGACCAGCCCGCCATGGTCGTGCCCACCACCATCCACGCCGCGTTCCACAAGGCCGCCCACTACTTCGGGGTGGAGCTCGTGGCGGTCGACGTCGACGCGCGGACGCGCCGCGCCGACGTCGGCGCGATGGTCGAGGCGATCGACCGGCTCGGCGCCCGCGTGGTGCTCGTGGCCGTGTCGGCACCCTCCTACGCCCACGGCGTCGTCGACCCCGTCCCCGAGATCGCCGCGGAGACGTCGGCGCGAGGCCTGCGGCTGCACGTGGACGCCTGCATCGGCGGCTGGGTGCTCCCGTGGGTGGACGACGCCCCGGCGTGGGACCTGGCGGTGCCCGGCGTCACCAGCGTCTCGGTGGACCTGCACAAGTACGCCTATGCACCCAAGGGCGTCTCGCTGCTGCTGTTCGCCGACCCTGCTCCCCGCCGGGCGCAGTTCTACGCGAGCGCCGACTGGCCCGGCTACACGATGCTCAACTCCACCGTGCAGTCCACCAAGTCCGGCGGTCCCTTGGCTGCGGCGTGGGCCGTGGTCCGCTACCTCGGTGCCGACGGCTACGCCCGGCTCGTGCGCCGGACGGTCGACGCCACCCGGGCGCTCGCCGACGGCATCGCCGCCATCGACCACCTGCACGTGGTGGTGCCGCCGGACTCGACGCTGCTGTGCGTCGGCGCCGACGACGCGCTCGACGTGTTCACCCTGAGCGACCGCATGCTCGCCCGCGGCTGGTTCGTCCAGCCGCAGATGTCCTGGCGCGACGAGCCGGCGACGCTCCACCTGACCATGTGCGCCGCCACCGCTCCGCAGGTGCCGCAGCTGCTGGCGGACCTCGCCGCCGCGACGGCCGACGCGGTCGCCGCCGGCCCGGTGACGGTCGACGCCGAGCTGCGCGCCGTGGCCGAGTCCCTCGACCCGGCCACGCTGGACGACGCGACCTTCGACCTGCTCCTGCAGACCGCAGGTCTCGGCGACGGCAGCGGCGAGGTGTCCGTGCCGCAGGAGATGGCGCCGGTGAACGCCCTGCTCGACGTCGCGCCCCCGCGCCTGCGCGAGGCCCTGCTCGTCGCGTTCCTGGACCGCCTCACCCGCTGACGTCGAACCGGCTGCGCGCCGGCCACCGCGTCACGGCCGAGGGGGTGGGTCAGCGGACGTGGGTCGGCCGGTACCGCCGACGCGTGACGAGGACCGCCCCGGCCACCAGGCTGGTGGCACCGAGCAGCACGGCCCACAGGCTCTGTCCACCGGTGTCGGGCAGGTCGGGGCTCGCGGTCGTCCCGCCGCCCGTGGTGTCGCTGTCGGCGGAGCCCCCACCGGTCGCGTCGGCGTCCGTGCCGCTGTCGGCGTCGCCGGCCGCCGTGTCGGCGTCGCTGCCGCCGGCGTCGGTGTCCGTGCCGTCGGCGTCGGTGTCGCTGCCGTCCACGTCGGTGCCCGTGCCGTCGGCGTCGGCGTCCGTGCCGTCGGCGTCGGCGTCGGCGTCGTCGTCGACCGCCTGCTCGCACCCGGGGCTGGTGATGGTGTTGTTGATCAGGGTGACCTCGCCGTTGCGAGCGAGCAGACGACCCTCGAAGGTCGCGCCGCTCTCGGCCGAGATCGAGGTGAGGGCCATGACGGTGCCGACGAAGTCGGTCCCGGCACCGAACGTCGCGGACGACCCGACCTGCCAGAAGACGTTGCACGCCTGCGCACCACCGGTCAGCACGACGCTGCTGTCGCTGGCCGTGATGAGGGTCGAGCCTTCGGACCCACCGCTGCGCGTCTTGATGACGAACACCGAGTCCGAGGCGCTGCCGTCGTCGTTGCCACCGTCGAGGGTCAGGGTGCCCGTGAGCCCGAGTGTCGCGTTCTGGTAGATGCCGGCCGTCAACGTCTTGCCGCCGAGCTCGGTCTCGTCCAGGTCCGGCTCGGCCAGCTCGTTCGAGTCCGCCGCGTCGAGGTAGGCGGCGACGAGATCGTCCTTCGCCGTGATCATGATCGACTCGTCGCCCGGATTCAGGTCGCTGCGACGGATCTCGCCGTCCACCTGCGTCTCGAGGAGCCCGGTCACCGCGGGGGTCTCGTAGGACCCGACGTCACCCTCGACCGTCGTGCCGGCCCCGACGTTGGAGATGCCGCTGCCGGCCAGCACGCCGAACTGCGACGTCGTCGCGAGGCCGACCGGGGTGCCGGCGTCCGCGGCCTGGGCGGGGAGCCCGGAGCCGTAGAACACCGCGAGCGTGGCGAGTGCGGCGGTGCCGGCGACGGCGATCGGGATCCTGGGATCGCGCCGAACGGCAGAGAACATGGTCATGAGCGCTCCTCCTGAGGCCGACCACGATGGTCGGGCAACATCAGGTGGCGTCTCACATCCCTGAGCTGGTGGCCAGGTCTCCCTGCCGCCTCGTCTCCTGAGGACCCTCAGTCTCACACGGATCCGGCCGGCGGCACGACGAACTCGAGCATTGCTCCCACATCCACCTGCACCTCAGGTGCGGTGGTCCGGCCCAGGACGAGGTCGGACGGTGGCTGCGCCGGGGGTTGGACCTACGGCGTCAGGGACGCGCCGCGCCTCCACCGCGCCGTGCACGGAAGGCGAGGGACAGCACCAACGCCAGTGCGGTGGCGGTGACGGTCACCGCGAAGGCCGGGGTGTGACCGCCGAGGTCGGCGAGTCGGCCCGCCACCGTCGAGCCGAGCGCGTACCCGATGCCCGTGGCGCCGGCGAGCAGCGTCATGGCGGTCCCGACGCGCTCGGGCTCGACCACCGATCCCGCCATCGCGAAGTTGCTGATCATGTACGGCGCCACCGCGAAGCCCAGCAGGGCGATCACGGCGACGAGCTGTCCGATGGTCTGCACCAGGAGAAGGGGCACCGACAGGACGAGCAGCGCGGACGCGGAGGCGACCATCCGCGTCGGGTAGCCGATGCGCTCGGGCAGGGCGGCGATCGCGAGGCCGGCGATCGCGCTGCCGACGCCGAGCGTCGCGTGGATGAGACCGGCCTGGCCGGGCTCGCCCGCGGCGGTGGCCAGCACGGTCGACCCCGTCTGCGTGGCTCCGAACAGCATCCCGATCAGCATCTGGGCGAGAGCGAGCACCACCAGGACCCCGGTGATCACGGGCGCGTCGGACCGGACGGCGCCCGGCTCGGGTCGGGTGAGTGCGGCGGTGGGGTGGAGCGCGAACCACGACCCGAAGGCCACCAGCAGACCCGCAGCCACCAGCAGCGCATCGCCCGGGGCCACCACGACCGCCAGCAGCCCGACCGTGGCGGGGCCGAGCACGAAGGAGACCTCGTCGGCCGCTCCCTCGTAGGAGAACGCAGCGTCGATGAGCCGGCGCTGGTCGGGGGCGCGACGGGTGATCGGCTGCCACCGCACGCGAGCCAGCGGACCGATCTGGGGCGTGGCCAACCCGGCCAGGGCCGCCACGACGATGATGGCGGCAGGCGACGCGTCGGACTGCGTCGTCCACACGATCGCCGCGAGTCCTGCTCCTCCGGCCCACGACTGGGCGAGCACGACGGGACGCTGACCGATGCGGTCCGCCAGCGACCCGAAGAACGGCGCACCGACGGCGTTCGCCACGGCGAGGGCACCGGCGGCCGCACCGCCGAGCGCGTAGCGACCCGTGGCCCCGCTGACGAGGAGCAGCGTGCCCATCTGGCTCATGGCAAGCGGAACTCGCCCGAGGAAGGCTACGACGACGTAGGCGGGCCCGACGATCCGCAGCAGCGTGCGGTACGCGGTGATGGCTGACACTGCGCCCCAGAGTCTAGGGCCCGCCCGTCACCGATCGCCATCGCCCTCACGAGGTCGCCGGACGGGCGACCACCTCCCGATCCTGCCTAGGGTGGAGCCATGCCCAGGCCGCTGCACGAGCTCGTCGCACCCGACTGGGCCGAGGCGCTGGCACCGGTCGCCGACGACGTGGCCCGGATGGGCGAGCTCCTGAGAGCCGAGACCGACGCCGGCCGGCCGTGGCTGCCCCACGGCGACGCGATCCTGCGGGCGTTCCGGGAACCGCTCGCCGACGTGAAGGTGCTCGTCGCCGGCCAGGACCCCTACCCGACACCCGGCCACGCCATGGGCCTGTCCTTCTCCGTGCACCCGGACGTGCGACCCCTTCCCCGGAGCCTCGCCAACATCTACACCGAGCTCGAGGCCGACCTGGGCATCCCCCGCGCGACCCACGGCGACCTGACGGCGTGGTCCGAGCAGGGTGTCCTGCTCCTCAACCGGGTGCTGACCGTGGGCGCCGGCGCCCCGGCCAGCCACCGCGGGATGGGCTGGGAGCGCGTCACGGAGCAGGCGATCCGGGCGCTCGTGGCCCGCGACCGACCGCTCGTCGCGGTGCTCTGGGGGCGGGACGCCCAGAACCTGCAGCCCCTGCTGGGCGACACCCCCGTGGTCGCGAGCGCTCACCCGAGCCCCCTCTCGGCCTCGCGCGGGTTCTTCGGCTCGCGGCCGTTCAGCCGCGTCGACGCGCACCTCGACGAGCTCGGCAGCACCCCGGTCGACTGGCGGGTCCCGCCGATCCCACCGGCTGCTGCACCTACGCTTCACGAATGAGCACTCCGACCGTCCGCGACCGCGCCGTGGTCATCGACCAGGCGTTCGCCGTCCTCCAGCGGTGGGGGCTGCGCCTCGTGGTGCTGGCCGCCGCCGTCTACGTGCTCGGCTGGATCGTCGGGCACCTCTGGATGGTGTTCTTCCCGCTGTCGCTGGCCCTGCTCGTGGCCACCGTCCTGGCGCCCCCGGTCAGCTGGCTGCGTCGTCACAGGGTGCCGAGCGGACTGGCCGCGGCGCTGGTCATGCTCGGATTCATCGCGGCGATCGTCGGTGCGTTCGCCGTGCTCACGCCCCAGGTCGCAGGTCAGGCGCCGGCCATCGCGTCGCAGGCCTCGGACGGACTGCAGCGGGTGCGCGACTGGCTCACCGACGGGCCGCTCCAGCTCTCCGACGGCCAGATCACCCGGGCCATCAGCGCCGTGCAGGACAAGCTGCAGGAGAGCGCCGCGGCCATCAGCTCGGGCATCTTCTCGACGTTGAGCGCCGCGACGAACGCCGTGATCAACCTGGTGCTGGTCCTGATGCTCACGTTCTTCTTCATCAAGGACGGCCACCGCTTCCTCCCGTGGCTGGCCACGCTGGGCGGCCGCCGGGCCGGCGAGCACGCGACCGAGCTGCTCGGCCGCACCTGGAACACCCTGGGCGGGTTCATCCGCACCCAGACCCTCGTGGCCTTCATCGACGCCCTCATCATCGGCATCGGCCTGGCGATCCTCGGCGTGCCGCTCGCGATCCCGCTGGCGGTGATCACGTTCTTCGGCGGCTATATCCCGATCGTCGGCGCCTTCGTCAGCGGCATCCTGGCGGTGCTCGTGACGCTGGTGACGAACGACTTCAAGGCCGCCGTGATCGCCGCGCTCATCGTGCTCGGCGTGCAGCAGCTCGAGGGAAACGTCCTGTCGCCCTGGCTGCAGGGCAAGAACATGAACCTGCACGCCGGGGTCGTGCTGCTGTCGGTCACGGCCGGCGGCACCCTGTTCGGGATCACGGGCGCGTTCCTCGCCGTGCCGGTCGCGGCGACCGCCGCCGTGCTGCTGCGCTACGTCAACGAGCAGATCGACGACGGCGTGGACCCCGAGGCTCCGCCCGAGGACTCCCACGCCGCGGCACTGCTGGCCGAGGGCAAGGTCGCCGACGACGTCGACTGACGACTCGGTGGACGGCGCGCCCCCGTGCCGTCAATGCCCCCAGGACGCCGAAGAGCCGACCCCGCAGTGTGGGGTCGGCTCGTCAGTGCTGCCTGGTCGTGCCCGCGTGCGGGGCGCGGGGGCGTCAGGCGGAGACGCTGGAGGAGTGCTGCAGGATCGCGGTGCGCTCGTGCTCGGTGAGTCCGCCCCACACGCCGTAGGGCTCACGCGCGGCGAGGGCGTGCTCGCGGCACTCGGTGATCACGGGGCAGGTGCCGCAGACGGCCTTGGCCGCCGCCTCGCGGTCACGACGCCGCGATCCGCGCTCGGCGTCGGGCGAGAAGAACCGCGCCGACTCCAGGCCCTGGCACGCGCCCTGGTACTGCCACTCGTAGACCTCCTGCAGCGGAAGCGGCAGGTTCTTGAGGTTCGCCATGATGGGCTCCTTGGCTGCATGGGGAGTGAGATCGGAGGTCGATCTCGGGGTTGTTCAGAACGTACCCCGAACTTGTTCACCTTGGCAAGCGGGTGAACAAGTTCTATAGTGGAGGCATGACACCGCCCGATCCGAGCACCGCACAGCGGCAGGAGATCCTCCTGTCCGTCGGTGAGGTCGCGGCTCGTCTCGGGGTGCCCGCCTCCACGTTGCGCACGTGGGAGCGTCGGTACGAGCTCGGCCCCACCGCCCGGAGCGGCGGCGGTCACCGCCGCTACGACGCCACCGACGTCGAGCGCCTGGAGCGCATGAACCTGCTCATCAGCAGTGGCCTCGGGCCCGCGGCCGCGGCGCGCGCCGCGCTCAGCGGCGACCCGGTCGAGGTCGACGGCGACGCCGCCGACTTCGGCGACGCCATCGTGGCCGCCACCCGCGCGTACGACGCCGAGGGCCTGCGCACGTTGTTCACCCGCAAGCTCGAGGACCTCGGCACCCTCCACGCGTGGAGCGACCACATCGCGCCGAGCATGCGCCGCATCGGCGACGAGTGGTACCAGGGCAACATCGGCGTCGACGGCGAGCACCTCGTCAGCGACGCGCTGCACACCGCCCTGCGGGCGCGCTTCGCCGCCCGACGGCTCCGCCACCAGGACCACCGCCCGGTGCTGCTGGCCTGCGCCGAGGACGAGCACCACGTCCTGCCCCTGCTCGCCCTGCAGTGCGCCCTCGCCGAGGAAGGCGTCGGCTGCCACATGCTCGGCCAGCGCACGCCGTTCAGCGCCATCTCGGCCATGACCCTGCGACTCCGACCTGCGGCCGTGTTCCTCTGGGCCTCGATCGTGCACTTCGACGTGGGCGCCCTGTCGTCGGTCGTCGACGCTGCCGGCGACGAGTCCGAGCTGATCCTCGGCGGGCCGGGGTGGAGCGTCGACAACCTCCAGGTCGCAACCGACCTGGCCGACGCCGTCGCGGCCGTGAAGAACGCCATCGCCTTGCACCCCGTCGACGCGTGACCGGCGCCCCTCCCACCGTTCTGACACGATTGACGACGTGGCCGACCTGACCTTCCGCGGACGCCGCGTCGTGCAGGACCGGGCCCTCGTGATGGCGATCGTCAACCGCACGCCCGACTCCTTCTACGACCGCGGCGCCACGTACGACCCCGCCGTCGCGCTCGACGCCGTCCGACGCGCGGTCGACGACGGCGCCGACGTCGTCGACATCGGGGGCGTGAAGGCCGGCCCGGGCGATGCGGTCGACGCGGCCGAGGAGGTGCGGCGCACCATCCCGTTCATCGAGGCGGTGCGCGAGACCGCGCCCCACGTCGTCATCAGCATCGACACGTGGCGCGCCGAGGTGGCCGACGCCGCCGCAGCAGCCGGCGCCGACCTGCTCAACGACACGTGGGCCGGGCACGACCCCGACGTCGTGGCCGTGGCCGCCCGGCACGGTCTCGGCTACGTCTGCTCCCACACGGGCGGGGCGCTCCCCCGCACCCGGCCCCACCGCGTCCGCTACGACGACGTCGTGGCCGACGTCGTCGCCACGACCACCCGGGCGGCGGAGGCCGCGGTCGAGGCCGGCGTCCCGCGCGAGGGCGTGCTGGTGGACCCGACCCACGACTTCGGCAAGAACACGTTCCACAGCCTCGAGCTGGTGCGCCGCGCCGACACGCTCGTCGCCACCGGCTGGCCGGTCCTCATGGCCCTGTCGCGCAAGGACTTCGTGGGCGAGACGCTCGGGCTCGGGCCCGACGACAGGCTGGAGGGCACGCTCGCGGCCACGGCCCTGACCGCTGCCGCCGGGTGCGCCATGTTCCGCACCCACGACGTGACGGCCACTCGGCGCGTGCTGGAGATGACCGCCACGCTGCGCGGTGAGCGACCGCCGACCCGGGCGGTGCGCGGCCTTGCCTGACCTGCAGCCCTGGTTCGCCACCCACACCCACGCCGCGTCCGCGCCGCTCGGCGACCTGGTGGCGGCCAAGCGTGGACGCCGCGTCGGCGTGGTGCTGCCCGCCCGCGACGAGGCCGCGACGATCGGCGAGATCGTGCGACGCGTCCGCACAGCCTGGTGCGACCTGGTGCCGCTCGTCGACGAGGTGGTCGTGGTCGACTCCCGCTCCAGCGACGACACCGCCGCCGCAGCACGCGAGGCCGGTGCCGTCGTCGTGACCGCCGAGGACCCCGATCCGACGTTCGACGGCGGCAAGGGGTCGGCCATGCGCACCGGCATGGCCCACCTGACGAGCGACGTCGGCGTCTTCCTCGACGCCGACGTGCGCGGCTTCGACCCCGCCTTCGTGGCACGCCTCGTCGGCCCCCTGCTCACCGACCCCTCGCTCGTGCTCGTGAAGGCGTTCTACGACCGTCCGACGCACGACGGCGGGGGTGGACGGGTGACCGAGCTGGCCGCGCGGCCCGAGATCGCGCGACGCGCACCCGAGCTGGCCGGCTTCGTGCAGCCGCTCGCCGGGGAGTGCGCGTTCGCCCTCGACGCGTTCGTCGACCTGCCCGTGGTCAGCGGCTACGGCGTCGACGTCGGCATGCTGCTGCAGGCGATGCGCAAGCACGGCCTCGACGCGACGGCCCAGGCCGACCTGGGCCGCCGCGAGCACGACCACCAGGACCTGCACGCCCTCGGCAGGATGGCCCTGCAGGTGCGCGCCGCGTTCGACCTGGTGCTCGAGGACCGCCACGTCGTGGTCGACGAGCGCTGGGTGCCCGGTCGTGACGTCGACGGCGCCGCGACCCTGGAGGCCGAGCGGGTGGAGACGCGCCTGCTCCCCCCGCCCGGCGCCTGAGCTACCAGCTCGACTTGGTGATGCCCGGCAGCTCGCCCCGGTGCGCTCCCTCGCGGAACCGGATGCGCGAGAGGCCGGCGACCCGCAGGTGGCCGCGCGGCCTGCCGTCGACCTGGTCGCGGTTGCGCACCCGCGACGGGGAGGAGTCACGCGGCAGCCCGGCCAGGGCACGCGAGGCCTCCATGCGCTCGGCCATGGACCGCGACGTGTCCCGGGACGCGGCGCGCAGGGCGTCACGACGTTCCCGGTAGCGCTCGACGACCTCCTTGCGTCGCTCGTTGGCGACGATCTTGCTGCGCTTGGCCATCAGCGCTCCTCCTTGAACTCGACGTGCCTGCGGATCCTCGGGTCGTACTTGTTCAGCACGAGCCGGTCGGGGTCGTTGCGCCGGTTCTTGCGCGTGACGTAGGTGGTGCCCGTCCCCGCGGTGGATCGCAGCTTCACGATCGGGCGGACATCACTGCCTCGCCCCCTCGACGTTCCCGCCATCAGAGCTTCTCCCCTCGCGCGAGGATGTCGGCGACCACGGCGTCGATGCCGCGCACGTCGACGGTCTTGATCCCTCGGGCGCTGAGCGTGAGCGTGACGTGCCGGCCGAGGGTCGGCGCCCAGTAGCGCTTCCTCTGGACGTTGACGTCGAAGCGCCGCTTGGTGCGCCGATGGGAGTGGGACACGTGGTGGCCGAAGCCCGGGGTGGCCCCGGTGACCTGGCAGGTTCGCGACATGGCGACCTCCTGTGTAGAATGACAATCGTTCTCATCAGACTACCGGAGGCGTGACGTGAAGAAGAACCAGCACCCCCACTACACCGAGGTCGCCTTCCGCGACCGCTCGGGCGACCTCCTGCTCGTGACCCGCTCGACCCTGCCCGAGCGCCTCCCGACCGACCACCCGACGGTCGACGTCGACGGCCGCACCCTGCCCGTGGTCGACGTCGAGGTCTCCAGCGCCAGCCACCCGTTCTGGACCGGCCGCGGCCGTGTGGTCGACACCGAGGGCCGCGTCGAGCGCTTCCGTCGGCGCTACGGACAGGTCGACGCGTGAGCCCCGTCGGCCGCGCACGCCGGCGCGTCCTCTCCCGCACCACCCCCGCCGTGCTCGTGACCGGCGTCGACGAGGTGGCCATGGAGGCCGTCACCGTCGGCCTCCAGTTCGACCTCCCCTCGGCCGTCGTCGTGCGCCACGTGCTCGACGTCGAGTCCCAGCGGCTCGTGCGCGTGGTCAGCGACTGCACCGGCGTCCTGGAGCGGCACGTCCACGAGCTGGAGCACGCGTGCGTGGCCTGCGCCCTGCGCGAGGACGTCGTGCCCACCATGGAGCGGCTCGCGGCGAGCGGCCGCTGGGGTGCGGTGGTCGCCCACCTGCCGGTGGCGGCCGAGGCCCTGCAGGCCTGCCGGGTCATCGAGACCTACGTGCAGGCTGCGCCGCACGTGCACGTGGCGGCCGTCGTCGCAGCGCTCGACGGCCAGACCGTGCTCACCGACCTGCTCGGGGACGACCTGCTGCACGAGCGCGACCTGCACACCAGCGAGGACGACTCCCGCGGCGTCGCCGAGACGGCCGCCGCGATCGTGGAGTACGCCGACGCCGTGGCACTCACCGGACCGTGCGACCCCGCCGGGCTCGACCTGCTGCACGCTCTCGTCCGTCCGGGCGTCACCGTCGTCGACGACCCGTCGGCGCTCGACGCCACACCGCTCGTGGCCGGAGCGCACCGCCACGACGTCACGGAGGCCTGGGTCGACGTCGTGCGGCGCGACGAGCTGCCGCTGCACGGCTCCCCCCACGTGTGGACGCTCGACCTCCGCTCCGACCGCCCGTTCCATCCCGGACGCCTGCTCGAGAGCATCGAGAGGATCGGCGGCGGGCCCCGGCGCTCGCGCGGTTCGTTCTGGCTGCCGAGCCGCCCCAGCGACGTCTGCGTGTGGGACGGCGCGGGCGGACAGCTGAGCGTCGGGACGGCCTCCCCGTGGGGAACCGACACGCCCCTGACCCGCATCGTCGTGCACGGCCTGGCCTCGGGACCGCTCGCCAGCAGCCCCGACGACGTGCAGGAGGCCTTCGAGCACTGCCTGCTCAGCGACGCCGAGCTGGCGGACCGCGGCCCGTACTGGGAGGTCACCTCCGACGGCCTCGAGCCCTGGCTGGGCGACGTCCGCCGAGCCGCCTGAGCTGGACTCGTCACCGGGTCCGCCCACCACCCCGATCGAAGGAGCCCCATGGCCGTCCCCAAGCGCAAGACCTCGCGCAGCAACACCCGTCACCGGCGGTCGCAGTGGAAGGCGACGCCCGCCGACCTCGTGCCCGTCACCGTCGAGGGCCGCACGATGCACGTGCCGCGCCGGCTCGTCAGGGCCTTGCACCGCGGCCTGGTCGACGTCGACCGCCTCTGACCCACCGCCCCCGAGCCCGGCGCCCCCTGAGCCTGTCGAAGGGTCGAGGGGCCCGAACCCATCCCACCCACAGGAGGAACCATGAAGGTCCGCAACTCCCTGCGCTCGCTCAAGAACCAGCCCGGCTCGCAGGTCGTGCGCCGACGCGGCCGCACCTACGTGATCAACAAGCAGAACCCGCGCCTCAAGGCCCGTCAGGGCTGACGACGCCACGGACTCACCTCGGTTCCCTCCCACTCACCATGGCGTGCACGCCATGGTGAGTGGGGCAGGACCGCGGTGGGTTCGCGATTCCCATCAGGTGATGGGAATCGTGGGGCCGGTGGGACGGGCGGGGGCGGTCAGCCGAGGAGCTGCTGCCAGGTGTCCCATCCGATGCGCACGACGAACGCCGACACCACCACGATGAACACGACGCGGATGAAGCGGTTGCCGCGCGCCACGGCGAGGCGGGCGCCGAGGTAGCCGCCGGCCACGTTGCACACCATCAGCACCGCGGCGACCTTCCAGATGACCGCACCCTGCGGGACGAACACGACCAGCGCGGCCAGGTTGGTCGCGAAGTTGGCCAGCTTCGCCTTGCCGCTGGCCTCCAGGAACCCGTAGCCGAGCACCCCCACGAGCGCGAAGACGAGGAACGATCCGGTGCCGGGCCCGAGGGCGCCGTCGTAGAACCCGATGGAGACGCCGACGAGCATGGCGGCGCCGTAGTGGCGCCGACCGGTGAACCGGATGGCGGCCACCTGGCCGAGGTCGGGTCGCAGCACCGTGAACGCGCCGACGACGACCAGGACCACGAGGATCGCCGGGTTGAAGGCCGCGCGCGGGATCCACGAGGCGACGACCGCACCCAGCAACGAGCCCACGAACGCGGCCCCCGCCAGGGGCGCGGCCGTGCGCAGGTCGAGCCGGACGCGACGCAGGTAGGTGATGCTCGACGTCGTCGTGCCGGCGATCGAGCCGATCTTGTTGGTGGCCAGCAGCTGGACCGGGGCCGCCTGCGGGAAGGCCACCATGAGGGCGGGCAGCTGGATCAGCCCGCCGCCACCCACGACGGCGTCGATCCACCCGGCGAGGAAGGCCGCGACCCCGAGGAACAGCAGCACTCCCCCGGTCAGCTCGTCCACCGGGCCAGGCTACGCAGGGCCGGCGCGGGCGCCTCGGCAGGCTCGGGCGCGGAGCGCGGCGAGCGCGGTCTCGTCATGAGGAGCGATGAGCACACTCCTCACCAGCGGGACCAGTAGCCTGAGTCCCGGCAGAGCCCCTCCACGGAAGTAGGCCCCATGCGACTGATCGCTGCGCGCGTTCGCAAGGTCATGTCGGTCCACGACTCCGGTCGGCTCGCGCTCGACGAGGGCATCACGACCATCGTCGGGAAGAACGAGTCGGGCAAGACGGCCATGCTGCAGGCCCTGTACCGGGCCAACCCGCTGCCGAGCGGTCACGTCACCGCCTTCACGGCGCGACGCGACTACCCCCGACGCGACCTCGGTCGCGACCGCGAGCTCATCGACCAGGTCCGCCCCGTCACCCTCGAGATCGAGCTCGACTACGACGACCGCCAGGTCCTGGAGCGCGCGGGAGCCCTGCTGCCGACGACCCCGCTGTTCGTGAGCCGCTCGTACGGCGACGACGAGCTGCACTGGGCGTCCGACGAGGACGGCACCCCGCTCGAGGCGTCGCCCGAGGCCATCGCGCGGCTCACCGCGATGCTGCCCGGCTTCCAGTACTTCGACGACCACAACGTGCTCCCCGGCAGCGTGTCCATCCGGCGCCTGCAGGAGATGGACTCGGCCGACCTCTACCCCTCCGAGCGCACCGCGCTGGCGCTGCTGAAGCTGGCCGGCGTGGCCGACGCCTCGTTCGACGAGGACGACTACGAGGTCCGCAAGGCCGCGCTCGAGGCCGCCGCCGCGCGGCTGTCGGACCAGCTCCTGGAGTACTGGAGCCAGAACCGCGAGCTGTCGATCGAGCTCGACCTGGAGACGATGGGCATCTCCTCGCCCGACCCGTGGCTGCACATCCGCGTGCGCGACGACCGCCAGCGGATGAGCCTGAACGTGGCGGAGCGCTCCAAGGGCTTCATCTGGTTCTTCTCCTTCCTCGCGGCGTTCTCGGAGTTCGCCGACCAGGACCGTCGCGTCATCCTGCTCGACGAGCCCGGCATGAACCTGCACGCGAACGCCCAGGCCGACCTGCTGCGCTACATCAAGGAGCACCTCGGCCCCTTCCACCAGGTCGTCTACTCCACCCACTCGCCCTACCTCATCGACTCCGGTCGCCTGAGCCGCTGCCGCGTGCTGGAGAACGTCGGCGACGAGGGCAGCAAGATCAGCTCCGACCTGTGGAGGGCCGGGTCCGAGACCACGGTGCCCCTGCTGGCGGCGCTCGGGGCGGACCTCACGCGCAAGCTGGTCAGCGGCCCGCACCAGCTGCTCGTCTCGTCACCGTCGGACATCACGTACCTGACGGTCATGGGCGACCTGCTCCGCTCCGAGGGCGGACGTGCGCTCGACCCGCGCTGGAACCTGACCCCCGTCGGCGGCGCCTCCGGCATCCCGACGATCCTCGCCCTCCTGGGCACCACGGCCGTCTCCGCCACGGTGCTCATGGACGGGCCGGCCGGTGCGCGGGGGGCCGTCGAGGAGCTGGTGAACCGGGGCGCGATCTCGGCCGACCACATCGTCCCGCTCACCGACATCACCGGCACCCTCGACGCCGACCTCGAGGACCTCTTCGACTCCCGGTGGTACGTGACGCTCCTGGAGGAGTCCGGCGGACCGAAGGTCTCGCACCGCAAGATCACCGGCAAGCGGTTCCTGCGCAAGCCGCCCCGGCGGCGCATCGTGCACCAGGCCGAGACGGTCGTCGGCGGCGCCTACGACCGCTTCCAGCCCGCCGGCCACCTGCTGCGGAACCGCTCGCAGGCGCTCGCGACGGTCGACGCCGAGACGAGGAAGCGGTTCCAGCAGCTCATCGACCGGCTCAACGCCCTGCTCTGACCGGTCGACGGGCCGACCCGGGCGACCGCACCTCGACACGCTCGGCGACCGCCCCGCTCCCCACCACCGCGCTCCCCGAGCCTGTCGAGGGGCCTGCCCGACACCTTCGTCAGCGCTGCAGGACGCGCAGGGAGCCCGTGTGGCCGACCTCGGTGAAGCCGTCGTCGAGGGCGCGCAGGTAGATGCGGTAGGGCGCCTGCCCGCCGTCGGCGGGGTCGGGGAAGACGTCGTGGACGACGAGCGCACCCCCGGGGCGCACCCACCGGGCCCAGCCCTCGTAGTCGCCCTGGGCGTGCTCGTCGGTGTGCCCGCCGTCGACGAACACGAGGTCGAGCTCGCGGCCCCACCACGACGCGACGTCGGGCGAGCGGGCCACCACCACGTCGACGACGTCCTCGAGGCCGGCCCGCGCGAGGGTCTCGCGCAGGAACGGCAGGGTGTCCATCCGGCCGTCGGCCCCGACGAGCGTCTCGTCGTGGTACTCCCAGCCGACCTGCTGCTCCTCCGAGCCGCGATGGTGGTCGAGCGTCACGAGTCGCGCACCACGCTCGCGTGCGACGTGACCGAGGTGAACCGCGGACTTGCCGCAGTAGCTGCCGATCTCCACGGCCACGCCACCCGGGCGCAGGTGGGCCGCGGCCGCGGCACGCAGGGCGTCGGCCTCGTCGTCGGGCAGGAAGCCCCGCACGTCGTCGGCCACGGCCTGCAGCTCCTCGGGCAGCGGCGACGCGCTCATGCCACGCACGGCTGGTCACACTCCTCGTCGGCGGCCAGGAGCGGCAGGCCCTCGCCACGGAACAACCCGTTGGCCGGGGTGGTCCGGGTCAGGGCGTCGACGGCGAGGAGCACGGTGCCCGCCGTCCAGGTGGTCTGCTCGATCGGCCAGTAGGTCTCGTCGGGATAGACGTACCCGGTCCAGTAGGTGGCGTCCTCGCGGCGGAGGACCTGGATGTCGGCCAGGAGCGCCCGGGCGTCCGCGTCGCGTCCCACCGCGTCGAGCGCCAGGACGAGCTCGCACGTCTCACCCCCGGTGACCCAGGGACTGTCGTCGACGCAGCGCGCACCGAAGCCGGGCACGACGAAGTCGTCCCAGCGCCGCT
The DNA here is from genome assembly GCF_024655735.1 of Aeromicrobium sp. 50.2.37. NCBI lineage: Bacteria > Bacillati > Actinomycetota > Actinomycetes > Propionibacteriales > Nocardioidaceae > Aeromicrobium > Aeromicrobium sp. 50.2.37. Next base: position 54,668 of record NZ_JANLGG010000017.1, on the reverse strand, counting down.
CCAGGCGGGCCAGGGCGACGGCGCGCGGCAGCGCCCCGCCCAGCACGGGGTAGTACCAGTCCATCGAGAACCGAGCCTTGTCGGCGAAGCGGTCCGGGTGGTGGTCCAGGGCGTGGCGCAGCCGCACTGCGGCGTCCTCCCAGTGCGGCACCCGCTCCCCCACGACCTCGGCGAGCGCCACCCCGCAGCGCAGGCTCAGGTGGATGCTGGCGTTGCCGGTGACGAGGGCCTCGTCGGCCACGCACCCGTCGGCACCGCGCGACCAGCGGACCGGACCCGCGTCGTCCTGCAGGACGAGCACGGCGTCGAGCGCACTCCGCACCGACGGCCACATGGAGCCCACGAAGGACCGGTCGCCGGTCAGTCGCCAGTGGTGCCAGACCGCCGTGGCCACGTACGCGGTGAAGTTGGCGTCGGTGGCCGGCTCGACCACCTCGCCCCCGGCGTACTTGGTGGCCCACGTGCCGTCGGGTCGCTGCTGCGAGCGGCTCCAGGCGTAGGCGGCCTCGGCCTCGTCGCGGCGTCCGGCGACGGCGAGCCCCATGGCGGCCTGGAGGTGGTCCCACGGGTCGAGGTGCCCGTCGGCCTCCCACGGGATCGCCCCGTCGCGGGTCTGCACGGCCGCGATCGTGTCGGCCGTGGCCTGCACCTGGGCGGCGTCGAGCACACCGGGGAGCGCGAGGACGGCCGGCGATCCGGTGACGGCGGGGGTCACGGCGACCTCAGGCCGCGAGCGGCTTGGTGTAGTACAGCGCCACGCTCTTGCCCAGGACCGGGTCGAGGAGCTTCTCGGCCACGCGGGTCGTGCGGGGCGCCTTCATCATGTCCCACACGAGCAGCTGGTGGTAGGCGCGCACGGCCGGGTGCTGGTCGCGCTCCACGCCCACGGCGCACTTGATCCACCAGTACGGCGCGTGCAGGCCGTGCGCGTGGTGGGTGTGCGTGTGCACCAGGCCCTCACCCCGCAGCTTCGCGTCGAGCTCGCTGGCCTTGTAGATGCGGATGTGCCCGCCCTCGTTGGCGTGGTACTCGTCCGACAGCATCCAGCAGACCTTCTCGGGCCAGAAGCGCGGGACGGTCACGGCCAGCGTGCCGCCGGGCGCCAGGATGCGCACGAGCTCGCTGATGGCCTGCTCGTCCTCGGGCACGTGCTCGAGGATCTCCGAGGCGAGCACGACGTCGAAGGAGGCGTCGGCGTAGGGCATGTCGAGGATGGTCCCGGCCTGCACGGCACCGCGCCCGGTCCTCGGCACCTGCCCCTCGACCCGCATCGCCTCGAACATCTCGTCGACGCCCTTGAGCTCGACCTCGTCGAGGTCGAACGCGATCACGTCGGCACCGCGGCGCAGCGCCTCGTAGCTGTGCCGGCCGGCGCCGGCACCCACGTCGATGAAGCGGGTGCGGGCGCCCACCCGGAGGCGGTCGAAGTCGACGGTCAGCACGTCACTGCTCCTTGCCGGCGAACCTGCGGATCGCCTCGTCGTAGACGTCGGCGGTGGCCTTGGCCACCGAGGTCCAGCTGTAGCGCTCGAGCGCTCGGGCACGGCCGGCGGCGCCCAGGGCCGCGCGGCGGTCGGGGTCGTCGAGCAGGGAGGAGACGGCGGCGGCCAGCTGCTCGGCGTCGCCCGGCTCGACGAGCACCGCGCACGGGTCACCGCCCTCGGCGTCGCCCACGACCTCGGGGATGGCGCCCGCGCGGCTCGCGACGACCGCGGTGCCGCTCGCGAGCGCCTCGACCGTCGGCAGCGAGAAGCCCTCGTAGAGCGAGGGGACGCACATGATCTCGGCCGAGCGCAGGAGCTCGGCGATCTGCTCGGACTCCAGGCCGCTGTGGGTGGTCACGCAGTCGCGCAGGTCGAGCGCGTCGATGCGGCGGTCCGTGGCGCCGCCCGGCTCGACGCTCGAGACGAGCTGCAGCTCGACGTCGGGGTGCTCGACCCGCACCTTGGCGAGGGCGTCGAGGAGGTGGGCGACACCCTTGAGCGGCTTGTCGGCACTGGCGACCGCCACGATGCGGCCGGGCACGCGGGACCCGACCGCGGCGGGGGCGCCGGGCCCCTCCGATCGGCTGGGGCGGAGAACGGGGCTGAAGGTCTCGGTGTCGACGCCGAGCGGCACCACGCGGATGCGGGCCGGGTCGATGCCGAAGTCGGTGACGGTGTCGTCGGTGGCCACCGTGGAGACGCCCACGACGAACGGCAGCCGCCGGGCGACCCGGGCCTGCATGCCCACGAACGAGTACCACCGCGCCACCGAGAGCTTGCGCCACCCGCGGGCAGCCTCGAGCTCGACGACGCGGTCGCGGCTGATCGGGTGGTGGATCGTGACGACGAGCGGGAGCCGTCGGCGCAGGGCGAGCAGTCCCCAGCCGAGGCTCTGGTTGTCGTGCACGACGTCGAAGTCGTCGAGTCGGCCCTTGAGGTGACGGTCGGCGCGCAACGTGAACGAGAGCGGCTCGCCGAAGGCGCCGGTGACGCTGAGCAGCCACTCGACGACGTCGGGGACGCTGCGCAGCGTCCAGGGCGCCGGGGGCTTGAACGGGTCGGGCTCGTCGTAGATGCCCAGGCTCGGCAGCCTCGTCAGGCGCACCCTCGGGTCGAGACCCTCGGGGTAGGGCTGTCCGGAGATCACCTCGACGTCGTGCCCGGCCTCGACGAGACCCCGGCTGAGGTGCTCGACGTAGACGCCCTGGCCACCCACGTGCTGCTTGCTGCGGTACGACAACAGGGCGACGCGCACGTGACCACCTTCCTGTGACGTCGCACCGACAGCGACCGTCGAGAGACCAACGGTATCCGAATCGCCGCCGACCGCCCCCGCCGGTCGTGCCCGCTAGGAGTCGAAGCCGAGGCCGAGCCGGTCGAGGGTGCGCAGCAGCAGGTTGCGGCGACCCTCGTGGTGGTCGGCGCGGTCGAGCGACCAGCGGGTGGCCTCGATGCCGATCGTGGCCAACGGCTCGGGCGGGAAGGGCACGGCCGGGCGTCGCACCATCGCGAGCCGGGTGCGCTCGGTGTCGTCACCGGCGAGGTGGTCGAGCATGACCTCCGCGGCGAACCGGGTGGCACCGACACCGAGACCCGTGAAGCCGGAGGCGTAGGCCACGCGGCCGCGGCGGGCGAGGCCGTGGAAGGCGCAGAAGCGGGTGGACGTGTCGATCGCACCCGCCCATCGATGGGTGAACGCGACGCCCTCGAGCTGCGGGTAGGTGGTGAGGAAGTGCGAGGCCAGCCGACGGTAGGAAGCGTCGCGGTCCTCGTGCTCGGGGCTCACCGTGCGCCGGTGGATGGCGTCGTAGCCGCCGTAGAGGATCCGGTCGTCCGCGCTGAGCCGCGAGTAGTGGAACTGGTGCGCCAGGTCGGCGACGCCCTGGCGACGGTCCCAGCCGATCGACGCCTTCTGCGCGGCGTCGAGCGGCTCCGTCATGAGGACGTAGTCGTAGACCGGCACGGTGGACAGGCGCGTGCGCCGCAGGAGGGGCCGGAACACGTTCGTCGCGAGGGCCACGGCACCGGCGCGGACCACGGCACGCCCGGTCCGCACCCGCACCCCGCCCGTGCGGCCGGACGACAGCCCCGTCACGCGGGAGTGCTCGAAGACCTCCACGCCGAGCTCGACGGCGACGCGGGCGAGCTCGTGCGCGAGCAGGGCCGGATGGACGAGGGCGGTCTCGTCGCGCTCCCAGCGACCGGCACGGTAGATCGGGCTGTGGATCTCGGCCTGCACGGCGGACTCGTCGAGCCAGTCGCCGGTCTCGTCCTCCTCGAGCCAGCGCACCTGGTGCGGCTCGTAGGCGACGGACAGCGTGCCCGTGCGCTCCAGCTGGACGTCGAGACCGAGGTCGTGGACGTCACGCTCCAGGGCGTCGAGGTTCTCGCGACCGAGGCGGTGCAGGGTGTCGTACTCGTCGGGCCACCGGGCCCGCCCGTTGACCTCGCCGTGGGTCAGGCTCGCCTCCACGAAGCCGCCGTTGCGTCCCGACGCCGCCCAGCCGATGGTCTCGGCCTCGAGCAGGACCACGCGTCGACCCGGGTCGCGGCGCTTCGCGAGCACTGCGGTCCACAGGCCGCAGTACCCGCCGCCGACGACGACGAGGTCGGCCGTGGTCGACGCCGTGAGCTGTGGGTGGCCGGCTCCGGGGGCGTCCTCGAGCCAGTAGGAGCCAAGCCGGCTCGGTCGCAGCGCGGCATCGATGGCCGCCTCGCGGGGAGGCTGCCGTTCGAAGACCGTGCTGTGCCGGGTCATGGGCGCTCGGGCGACCCGTCGGCAGGTTCCAGCTCGCTCGACGCCACCGCCGCGTCCTGGTCGGGGGCGCCCGCCGTGACCGTGGCCAGGTGGAGCCGCATGATGCGACGCCCCTCCACGGCGGTGACGGTGAGCCGGTAGCCGTCGAGGTCCACGGCCTCCCCCTCGACCGGGATGTGACCGAGGCGGTCGAGCACCAGACCGGCGACGGTCGAGTAGTGGGCGTCGGGCAGCTCCAGACCCGTCAGCTCCACGAAGTCGTCGAGGTGCATGGCGGCGTCGATGTCGTCGCCGTCGGAGGAGTGCAGCAGCTCGGCCACCTCGGCGAGGTCGTACTCGTCGCGGATCTCGCCCACCAGCTCCTCGATGATGTCCTCGAGCGTGACGATGCCGTCGGTACCGCCGTACTCGTCGACCACGAGCGCGATGTGGACGCCCTCGCTGCGCATCTGCGCCATGGCCGGGAGGATGCGGTTGGTGCTCGGCAGCACGGGGATCTCGCGCACGATGTCGGCGACGGACCCGGCGCCGCCTTCCTCGGGCACGGCCAGCAGGTCGCGGACGTGCACGAAGCCGATGACGTCGTCGGTCGAGCGTCGCCGGGTGACGGGGTAGCGGGAGTGCGGCATGGCGAGCGCCTCGCCGGCGGCCTCGGCCAGGCTCATGCCGCCGTCCAGGAAGTCGACGGCACCGCGCGGGCGCATCACCTCGCGCAGCGTGCGGTCGGTGGCGGTGAACACGTCCTGCAGGATCTGTCGCTCGTCGTCCTCGAGGCTCTCGTGCGCGCCGACGAGGTCACGCAGCTCGTCCTCGCTCATCTCCTCGCCCGCGGCGTTCGGGTTGCCGCCGAGGAGACGGACGACCATGTTGGTCGACTTCGACAGCAGCCAGATGACCGGTCGCATGAGCGTGGCGAACCGGGCGAGCGGCGGCGCGACGGCCAGCGCGATGGGCGCCGACTTCTGCAGCGCGAACCGCTTGGGCACGAGCTCGCCGAAGACGAGGGACAGGTAGGCGATGAGCAGCGTCATGGCCACGAGCGCGACGCTCGACGCGGCGTTCTCGGACAGGCCCAGGGCCTCGAAGGTCGGCGCGACGTCGGGCGCGAGGGTCGAGGCGCCGTAGGCGGCGGACAGGAAGCCGGCCACCGTGACGCCGATCTGCACGGCCGCGAGGAACGTGTTCGGGTCGCGCGCGAGCGTGGCGACCTTCGATCCGCGCGAGCCGGTCTTCTCCAGCTGGTTCAGCTGGCTCTCGCGCAAGGAGACGAGGGCCAGCTCCGTGGCCGCGAACACCCCGCCGACGAGCACGAAGACCATCACGAGGCCGAGGTTGAGCAGGGTGTCGGTGTCCATCAGGCCGTCCTGGCGACGCAGCGGAGGAGGGCCTGGCAGGTACTCGGAGGTTGGTCCACGAGCACCATTCTAGGGAGGCTCCCCATCACGGCGCGGTGGTGCGGTCCGCAGTGGCGCCGTCGGCCACGACCACCCGCGCCCGACCGGCGTCCTTGGCCGCGTAGAGGGCACCGTCGGCCCGGGCGACGACGTCGGCGAGGTCGTCGCCACGACTGACGAGGGTCATGCCGTAGCTGACCGTGGGCAGCACCACGCCGCCGGGGAGCGACGTGGCCTCCAGCGCGGCGGTGATCCTCCGCACGACGTCGTGCGCCTCCTCGACGGTCGCCTCGTCGAGGAAGAGGACGAACTCCTCGCCGCCGAAGCGCCCCACGATGTCGGCACGACCGACCGTGCTGCGGCACGCCGCCGCGAACATCTGCAGGGCCACGTCGCCCGCCGGGTGGCCGTACGTGTCGTTGATCTGCTTGAAGTGGTCGAGGTCGGCCATGACGAGCACGCCGTGGACCTGGCGCCGACGGTGCCCGCGCCAGCGTCGTTCCACCAGGCGCACCAGCTCGTCGCGGTTCAGCAGGCCGGTGAGGCCGTCGCTGGTGGCTCGGGCCTGCAGCTCGAGGGTGTCGTCGGCGTAGCTGAGCGCCGTCATGCTGAACGAGACGGTGGCGAGCATGACCGTGGTGACCAGGGTCGTGACCTCGGTACCGAGGTAGACCGCGAACGCGCGTCCGTCCTGGCCGACCATCAGGAAGGCCACGAGGCGCAGGCCGTAGAAGGTCGACAGGCCGGTCGACATGACCGCCAGCGACCGCAGGATCGGCCGGTACATCCGCTCGCGGGGGCCCGGACCGAAGGACCCGCTGCGGCCCGACTGCCACAGCTCCACCGAGGCCAGGGCGATGAAGATCGTCATGAGGCCGAGGAACACCGGCGCGCCGGACCACTCGTTGGTGCCCGGGTCGTCCAGCGCCGACGCGACGAGCAGCCCCACGAGCGTGGCGCCGACGAACCACCAGCTGACCGACCGTCCCTCGACCGCCCGCGCGCCCGACCACACGGCCGCGGCACCCGCGACGACGCACACGTTGCCGGCCGGGTTGGCCCACCACTGCTGCGACGTCCCGTCGAGCAGGTAGGCCGCCGAGCCGGCGAGGAACAGGCCGAGCGCCGCGCACCACCAGCCGGCATAGGCCGAGCGGGTGGAGCGGTAGGCGACGAAGTAGAAGAGCGCGAGCAGGGTGACGGCCACGATGGCGAACGAGACGCGCAACGAGATCGGGTCCAGCATGTCGCCCCTGGTCGGTCGGCACTGATGGTCCGGTCATCCTCGCACAGGGACCGGCCTGCACGACCGTGCTTCCAGGGAGGTCACGGCCACGCCCGCGGACCGGCGACGCCGACGTCACCGGTCCGCGCGGCGGCTCACTCGAAGTGGCGCCGCGGGTTGGCCACGAGGATCGTCTCGATGTCGGCCTCGGTCAGCCCACCCTCGAGCAGGGCCGGGATGACGTCCTCGCTGATGTGGCGGAAGTGCCAGTTCGGGGCCGCGTGGGCCTTGGCGTCCGGGCTGAAGTAGTCGATGAAGCAGTTCGCGTCGTGCGCCAGGGTGACGTGCTCGACGTAGCCACGCCGCACGAGCTCGATGATGGTGCCGATCCGCTCCTGCATCGGGTTGAACAGGTCGAGGCCGAACCGGTCCATCCCGAGCATCGACCCGGCGTCGGCGACCTTGCAGAGGTAGTCGACGTCGTTGGTGTCGCCGGAGTGGCCGATGATCACCTTCGACAGGTCGACGCCCTCCTCCTTCAGCACCTGCTGCGCCACGAGCCCCGACTCGTTGGCCGGGTTGGTGTGCACCGTGATCGGTGCGCCGGTCTCGACGTGGGCCTGGCCGACCGCGCGCATGACGCGCTCGACGCCCGGGGTCAGCCCGGCGAGCTCGATGGCGCACTTGAGGATGCCCGCGCGGACCTCGGTCCCGGCGATGCCCTCGCGGATGTCCTTGACGAACATCTCGGTCAGGGGCTCCGGCACGTCGACCAGCAGCCCCGGTCCGCGGTGCTCGAACTGGTGAGGCACGTCGTTGTACGTGTACAGGCCCGTGGCCACGACGATGTTGAGCTCGACCTGGGCGGCGATCTTCTGGATGCGCGGGATGTACCGACCGAGCCCGAGGACGGTGGGGTCCATGATCGAGTCGATCCCGACGCCCTTGAGCTCGGTGAGCTTCTCGACGGCGTCCCGGATGCGCTCCTCCTCGTCCCAGTCGTCCTGGTAGTTCTGGTTGTACTCGGTGTTGAGGACGAAGACGTGCTCGTGCACCAGCGTCCTGCCGAGCTCGCTCGAGTCGATGGTGCCGCGGGCGGTGGGGATGGTCGTCATCAAGGCTCCTGGTTGTCGTGGTCGGGTTTGGGGGGTGTGTCGGTCTGGGTCGGGCCGTCCGGCGTCACGCCGACGGCAGGGGTCGGGGGTTCAGGCCGGATCGGTCAGGAAGTCGACGACCCGCGGGATCACGATCTCCGGCCGCTCGAGGATCACGCTGTGGCCCACGTCGGGCAGGCTCCACAGCTCGCCGTGCGGCACGCCGTCGACGACCTCCTGGGACCATGCCGGCGGGCGCGCGACGTCCTCGCCCCCGCTGACGACGAGCGTCGTGGCCGTCACCTCCGGGAGCAGGTCCACGGCGCTGCGACGCTCGACCACGCCGCGCACGGCGTGCACGAGGGTCGGCGGGAGCGCGGCGAAGGCGGCGCGCGACTCCGCGACCAGCGCTGCTCGCTCCGGGTCGTTGCGGCAGGACTCGCCCAGCATGATCTGCATGATCATCTCGAGCAGGTCGCCCTGGAAGCCCGCCCGCTCGACCTCGTCGGCGATCGGACGGAAGGCCTCGAGCTGCTCGGGCGGCTCGGCACGGACCGAGGACCCCAGCAGGACCAGCCGGTCGACCAGCCCCGGACGTCGTGCCGCGACCCGGACGGCGACGTCGCCGCCCATCGACTGTGCGACGACGTGGACGCGGGTCAGGCCGAGTGCGTCGACCACGTCCAGAACGTCGTCGGCACACTGCTCCATCGTCACAGTGGCGTCGGCGGCGGGGCTGGATCCCTGACCCCTGAAGTCCGGCCGCACGACTCGGAGGCGACCCTCCACCGCCTCGGCGAAGGTGTCGAACATCGTGTGGTCGAGGAACAGCGAGTGCAGGCAGAGCGCGACCGGCAGGTCGGTCTCGCCGGAGTCGACGACGTGCAGCGCCGCACTCACGACACGGCCGCCGTGTCCAGCGACGCGAGGTGCCGCTCGAGCAGCTCGGTCACCTCCACCGGGTTCTCCAGCGCGTGCACGTGACCCGTGCGCTCCATGGTCACGAGGGTCGCCCCCGGTGTCAGGTCGACGATCTGCTGCGACTTCGGCGGCGGGTAGGTGTGGTCCTCGGTGCCCGCGACGACCACGACCGGGACGGTGATCCCGCCGAGCTCGTCGAGCACCGGCGTGCGGTGGGCGATGTGCCAGGCCGCGTCGGCGTACTCGGGCGTGCGGCTCCGCAGCAGTGCGGTGACCTCGGCGAGCACGTCGGCGCGCGACGGGTCGGTCAACGTCGTGTCACCCATCATGAACTGGAGGACGCCGTCGAGGACCGGCTCGATGCCCTGCTCGGCCAGCACGTCGACGAGGGCGTCCATGTCGTCCGCCTGCTCCTCGACGTCGGCCGACGTGCCCATCAGCACCGCGGAGGCCAGGAGGTCGGGCCGGCGAGCCGCGAGTCGGAGCCCGACGAAGCCGCCCATCGAGTTGCCGACGAAGGTCACCCGCCCGAGGTCGAGCGCCTCGATGAGGGCGGCCGCGTCCTCGGACAGCGTGTCCATGTCGAGGTTCTCGCGTGCATCGCGAGCGCTCTCCCCCTGGCCGCGGTGGTCGTACCGCACCACTCGGTAACGGTCGCCGAGCGCCTCGGCCTGGTGCCGGAACATGCGGACGTCGAAGAACATCGACGGGCTCATGACCACGGCGTGCGCGCCGCGAGGTCCCTCGTCCTCGTAGCGCAGGGTGGTGCCGTTGACGTCGATCATGGGCATGTCGGACTCCTGGGGTGTGATGGCGGTCACGCTACCTGCACGCTACTTGAACCCGGTTTCGGGTTCAAGTACGTTTCGGTGCATACCGTGATCCCCATCACGCTGGACCCTCCGGAGGACGTCATGACCGAGACCACCGCCCCCATCCGACCCACGAGCATCCAGGACCTGGTCGACCTCGTCGGGACACGCCTGGGCCCCACCGCGTGGCACGACGTCACGCAGGACCGGATCGACGCCTTCGCCGACCTCACCGGCGACCACCAGTGGATCCACGTCGACCCGGAGCGTGCGAAGGAGAGCGCGTTCGGGTCGACCATCGCGCACGGCCTGTACAGCCTGTCGATGGGGCCGCGGTTCATGGAGGACCTCATGGCCTTCGACGGCTTCGCGCACAGCCTCAACTACGGGTACGAGAAGGTCCGCTTCCCCGCGCCCAACCCCGTCGACTCGCGCATCCGCATGCACGCCGAGATCGTCTCGGTCGACGACGTCGGGAACGGAGCCGCGCGCATCGTCACGGTGCAGACCTTCGAGCGCGAGGGGTCCGACAAGCCGATCTGCGTCGCGCAGTCCATCGGCCAGTTCACCGAGTACCCGACCGAGGACTGAGCGTGTCGATCACCGCCCGCAGGGTCCACCTCGCCGCCCGCCCGGTCGGCCTGCCCGACGCGTCCACCTGGGAGGTGTCCGACGACCGGCTCGACGACCCCGCCGACGGCGAGGTGCACGTCGCCGTGACCCACCTGTCGCTCGACCCGGCCATGCGCGGCTGGCTCAACGACGTCCGGTCCTACGTGCCACCCGTCGGGATCGGCGAGGTCATGCGCGCCTTCGGCATCGGCACGGTCGTCACCTCGCGCGCGGACGGCCTCGAGCCGGGCGACACCGTGATGGGCACGATCGGAGCGACCGACCACGCGGTCGTCGCGGGGGCCGACCTCACCAAGGTCGACCTCACCGTGGCCCCGGCCGCGACCTGGCTCGGCGCGCTGGGCATGCCGGGCATGACGGCGTGGTTCGGCCTCTTCGACGTCGCTCGGGCCCAGCCGGGCGAGACGGTCGTCGTCTCCGGTGCGGCCGGCGCGGTCGGCTCGGTCGTCGGCCAGCTCGCGAAGGCTCGCGGCTGCCGCGTGGTCGGCATCGCCGGTGGCCCCGAGAAGTGCGCGTGGCTGACCGAGGAGCTCGGCTTCGACGCCGCCGTCGACTACCGCGAGGGTGCCGTGCACCGCGCCCTGCGTCAGGCCGCACCCGACGGGATCGACGTCTACTTCGACAACGTCGGCGGCGAGGTCCTCGACGCTGCGCTCCGCACCCTGCGTCTCGGCGCGCGCGTCGCGATCTGCGGGGCGATCTCCACGTACAACGCCACCGAGCCCGCCCCCGGACCGGCGCACTACATGTCGCTCCTGGTGAACCGCGCGTCGATGGCCGGGTTCCTCGTCTTCGACTACGAGGACCGGTACGACGAGGCGGTCGACGGCATCGCTGCGATGATCGCCGACGGCTCGCTGGTCGCGCGCGAGCACGTGGTGAGCGGCGGGATCGACGCGTTCGGCGACACCCTCCTGATGCTGTTCAGCGGTGCGAACACGGGCAAGCTGGTGCTGGCGCTCTGACCCAGCACTGTGACCCGGCGCTCCGACTCAGCGCTCGGCGGTGAGCCCGAGGGCGTTGGCCCACAACCGCGTCGAGGTCTCGACGAGGTCGTCGACCGACCAGTTCTCCCCCAGCGCGAAGCTCGAGTAGGCCAGCCGGCTGACCATGCCCGAGAGCGCCCGCGACGTCATCATCGGATCGAGCGTGGCGTCGACCCGGCCGTCCTCCTGGAGCTTCTGGATGCTCTTGGCGTTGCGGCGGGCGAACGCCTCGCCCCGCTCGAGGCGGCGCCGACGGAAGTCGTCGTCGATCGTGGCGACCTGCTCCTGCAGGCGCATCAGCCGACCGTTGCGCTTGTAGGTCTCGAAGTACGCGCGGTTGCTCGCCTCGATGACCGCGACGGGGTCGTCGGCCTCCTCGACGTGGGGCATGCCCGGGTGGAGCATCTCGTCGCGCGCCGCCTCCATCACGGCCAGGAAGATCTCTTCCTTGCTGTTGAAGTAGGTGTAGAACGTCCCCGTCGAGCAGCTGGCCTCGGCGGTGATGTCCGTCAGCCTCGAGGCGAGGAAGCCGTCCCGCTCGAACACCGTGCGCGCGGACGCCACGAGAGCCGCCCGGGTGCGCAGACCGCGGCGGGTGGTCGGCGGCTCCTTCAGGCCGGAGGTGTCCGCCAGGGCCGGGACCACGTCCTTCCTCGCTGCGGGCTGCTCGCTCATGGTGCTGTTCTACTGGCGACGGCGTGGCGGTGCAAACCGGTGTCACCGGTCCGCAGCCCCTCGGGGCTCATGACGGGTCCGCGACGTCGACCGCCTCCAGCACCCGGACCACCGGCGCCGCGGCGAGCAGGGGCGCCAGCCTGGCCGAGGTCTCCTGGAAGTGCTCGGCCGCCCCGTGAACCTTGAGCGCCTCGACCGAGGACCACCGCTCGAGCATCACGAGCTCGTCCGGTCGACGTCGCACCCGGTGCAGGTCGTAGCGCAGGCAGCCCTCCTCGCCGCGCACCGTCGCGAGCGACGCCCGGAGGATCTCCGCGAGCTCGTCACCGCGTCCCTCCTGCGCCTGGATCGTCGCGACGACGTCGAACGCGCTCATCGGACGACCACCGGGTTCACGGGAGCGCCGGTGCCACCGACGACCTTGAGCGGCGCGGCCGTGTAGAGGAAGGTCCAGCGCTCGTCCGCGGCACAGGCGGCGGCGAGGTCCTCCAGCCACGCGATCTCCGTGAACGCGACGCCCAGGTTGCGCATGAGGGCGCTGTGCAGCGGCAGCGTGACGCCGCTGGAGGGCTCCAGCGTCACCTCGTTGGCGATCGTGTCCGTCACGAGGTTCGGGATCTCCATCGTCTGGAACCACTCGACGAGCTCGGGGCTGTAGGTGAGGCCCGGCTCGAGGAAGCCGTCGTAGAACTCCTCCGCGCTCTGGCGGTAGAAGGAGCCGATGAAGCCGGTGCGGACGACCAGGACGTCGTGCTTCTCGATCGTGCAGCCCTGCGCAGCAGCGATCTCCAGCAGGTCCTCGTGGGTGAACGTCTCCCCCTTGTCGAGCGCCGCCTTGCCCCGGTGGCGCGCGACGTCGATCAGCACGCCGCGCCCCACCACACCGCGCTCGGCGATGGGCAGGATCGACGCCTTCTCCATCGCACCGTCGGTGGTGGAGGCGTCGTAGCCGTTCCAGATCTGGCCGTCGTACCAGACGTGACCGAGGGAGTCGTACTGCGTGGACGCCTGCAGGTAGAGCGTCGCGACGTCGTCGGAGTAGTGCGCGCCGCCCGGTGTCTCCACGCCCTCGCCCCGCTGGAAGAAGCCCTCGTCCATGACGTTCGTGCGCTGGATGCTCTCGCGACCGGGCCACACCGGGTCGCCGCCCGGGTCGCCCATCCGCACCTGCAGCGTGAACACCTCGCCCGACCGGACCTCGGCGACGCCGCGGAGCACCTCGGCACTCGTGAGGTAGTTCAACGAGCCGACCTCGTCGTCGGGCCCCCACTTGCCCCAGTTCCTCGGGGAGTCCTTCAGGAAGTCGCCCACGTAGGGGGTCTCGGTCATGTCGTGCTCCTTCGGTCGTGGATCGGGTGGCGTCGGATCATGGGTGGGCTGGTCAGCGGTCGAGACCGGCGGTCTCGACGACGACCCAGGCGCGCTCGACCAGCTGGTCGATGGCCTCCGGCACGGGCGGGCCGCCGTCGGCGGCGTTGCTCGGCTCGTCGAGGGCCCGGCGCATCACGCCCTCGGCGATGACGGCGATCTTCCAGAGACCGAGGGCGTGCCAGTAGTCGAGGTCGGACCGCTCGCGGCCCGAGGCCTCCAGGTAGGTCCGGGCGATCTGCTCGCGCGAGGAGAAGCCCGGCAGCGCCGACGCGGCGAACGCGTGGGTCGCACCGTCGGAGGCCTCCGGCCAGTAGGCGAGCAGGCTGCCGATGTCGGCGAGCGGGTCGCCGAGGGTGCTGAGCTCCCAGTCGAGCACGGCACGCACGTCACCCAGCACCGGATCGACGATCACGTTGCGCAGGTGGAAGTCCCCGTGCACGAGGGCGACGTCGCGCCCGCCGTGCGTGGACTGCTCCGGCATGCGCCGGCGCAGGAGCTCGGTCATGGCCTCGAGCCTGGGCAGGTCCCGCGTGCGCGAGGCCTCCCACTGCCGGGACCAGCGCTTGAGCTGGCGGGCCGCGTACGGCGACCGGCTCGCCAGGTCACCCAGCCCCACCTCGTCGACGTCGACCTCGTGCACCGCCGCGAGCGTGCGGGCGAGCGACGGTCCGATCGCGGCCCGCAGCGAGAGGCCGAGCCCCTCGGCCACCTCGTCGCGGTCGACGACGAGGCCGTCGACGTGCTCCATGACCACCACCGGGGTCTCGGCGAGGGCGTCGTCGACGTAGCGTCCCAGGACCTGCGGGACGGGCACCTCGGTGTCCGCGAGCGCCGCAAGGATCCGGTGCTCCCTCAGCACGTCGTGCGCCGAGGCGAGCAGCTCGCCCCGCGGTGGACGACGGACGATCCAACGAGCGTCGTGCTCGTCGCGCACGAGGTAGGTCAGGTTCGACTGGCCGCGACCCACCCGGTCGGCCACGAGGCGTCCCTGCACCTCGTGGCCGTCGGCACGCAGCATGGCGGCGAGCACGTCCAGGTCGAGCGCGACGTCGGTCGCGGTCCCGGGCACGACTCAGCCCTCGACCCGCGCCGCGAGGGCATCGGCCGCCGCGCCGGACCCGATCATCTGGCCGCCGTCGATGACGAGCGTCTCGCCGGTGATCCAGGACGACGCGGACGACGCGAGGAACAGGACGGCAGCCCCGACGTCGTCGGGCTCGCCGATCCGGGCGAGCGGCGTCCGCTCCACCACGGCACCCTCGTGCTCCTTCCACAGCGCCTCGGCCAGCTTCGTCCGCACGACACCCGGCGCGACGGCGTTGACGCGGATCGACGGTGCGAGCTCGATCGCCAGCTGCTTCGTCAGGTGGATGAGGGCGGCCTTCGACACGTGGTAGATCCCGAGGTCGGGCCCGACCGACAGACCGCCGATGGAGGCCGTGTTGACGATCGAGCCGCCGTGCTCGCCCATCCACGCGTCGACCACGAGGCGCGACCACAGGATCGGCGCCCACAGGTTCACGTCGAGCGTCTTGGCGAAGCGGCCGTGGTCCTGGGCGAGCACCGGGCCGTAGGCCGGGTTGGTGCCGGCGTTGTTGACCAGCACGTCGACGCTGCCGAACGCCTCCATCGTCCGCTCCACGCAGGCACGGGCGAGGTCCTCGTCGGTCGCGTGGGCCCCGATCCCGAGCGCCCGCGGGCCGACGGAGTCGGCGGCCGCGCGGGCCGCCTCCTCCGTCCGCGCCGTGAGCACCACGTTGGCGCCTGCGTCGTGCAGCGCCGCCGCGGCCGCGAGACCGATGCCGCGCGAGGCGCCCGTGACGATCGCGGTGCGACCCGCGAGCGGCTCGCTCACTTCTTCCTGTTCCAGTCGGCGTTGATCCGGCGCAGCTCGACCTGGGCGATCGTGCGCTTGTGCACCTCGTCCGGGCCGTCGGCCAGACGCAGCGTGCGCTGGTGGGCGTAGAAGCTGGCGAGCGGGAAGTCGTCGGTGATGCCGCCACCGCCGTGCACCTGGATCGCGCGGTCGATGATCTTGAGCGCGACGGCCGGAGCGGCCACCTTGATCGCGGCGATCTCGGTCCGGGCCTTCTGGTTGCCGACCGTGTCCATGAGCCACGCGGTCTTGA
The DNA here is from genome assembly GCF_024655735.1 of Aeromicrobium sp. 50.2.37. Lineage (NCBI taxonomy): Bacteria > Bacillati > Actinomycetota > Actinomycetes > Propionibacteriales > Nocardioidaceae > Aeromicrobium > Aeromicrobium sp. 50.2.37. The sequence goes on along the minus strand of NZ_JANLGG010000017.1, from coordinate 39,186 downwards.
ACGTGAGCAGTCGGATCATCTCGATCTCGATGCGCGCCTCGGCGATCCAGTCCTGGATGTTGGACCGGTTGGCCACGGGCTCGCCGAACGTGACCCGGTTCTGCGCGCGCTCGATCATCAGGTCCAGGGCACGCTCGGCCATGCCGATCGACCGCATGCAGTGGTGGATGCGACCGGGTCCCAGACGGGCCTGGCTGATCATGAAGCCGTCACCCTCGCCGGCGAGCAGGGCGGTCTTGGGCACCCGGACGTCCTCGAACAGGATCTCCGCGTGACCCTCGCGGTCCATGTAGCCGAAGACGGGAAGCCCTCGCACGATCGTGATGCCGGGGGTGTCGAGCGGGACGACCATCATCGACTGCTGGCGGTGGGTCGCGGCCTCGACGTCGGTCTTGCCCATGACGATCAGGACCTTGCAGTTGGCGTGCAGCGCGTTGGAGGCGAACCACTTGCGACCGTTGAGCACGTACTCGTCGCCGTCGGCGTCCATGCGCAGCTGCACGTTGGTGGCGTCCGAGCTCGCGACCTCCGGCTCGGTCATGCAGAAGGCCGAGTTGATCTCGCCGGCGAGGAGGGGCTTGAGCCACTTCTCCTTGTGCTCGTCGGTGCCGAAGAGCTCGAGCACCTCCATGTTGCCCGTGTCCGGGGCGTTGCAGTTGATCGCCTCGGGTGCGATGTAGGGGCTGCGCCCGGTGATCTCGGCGAGCGGCGCGTAGTCGAGGTTGCTCAGGCCGGGGGATCCCCAGTCCTCGCGCTCGTGCGGGTGGAAGAGGTTCCACAGGCCACGCTTCTTGGCCTCGGTCTTGAGCTCCTCGAGGATGGGCGGGTGGAAGTTGGCGTTGCCCGACTCCGCCATCTGGGCGGCGTACACGGACTCGGCGGGGTAGACGTAGCCGTCCATGAACTCCAGGAGCTTCTCCTGGTACTCCACGGACCTCTGGCTCGGTGCGAACTCCATCAGATCTCCTTGCGAGGTAGCGGTGCGAACACCGGCGGGCGCCGTTCGGTGAAGCTCGCGACGCCCTCGGCGATGTCGGAGCCCCGGAAGGACTCGCGCATCAGGGCGTCGGCGGCCTCCACCGACTCGGCGAAGCTGCGCTCGGCGTCGAGGAGCAGCTGGGACTTGATCGTGGCCATCGACCACGGGGAGCAGGACGTCGTCAGGTCGGCGGCGTAGGCGACGGCCCGCTCGAGCAGCTCGTCGGCGGGTACGAGGTGCTCGACGAGTCCGATGCGGTGGGCCTCCTCGCCGTCGACCCGCCGGCCCGAGAGCAGCAGGTCCGCCGCGCGTCCGGGACCGACGAGGCGCTGGAGCAGCCAGGCCATCCCGTACTCGGCCACGAGACCGCGCCGCGAGAAGGCCGTCAGGAACACCGCGTCGGGCGAGGCGAAGCGCACGTCGCAGTAGAGCGTCTCGACCATGCCGAGCCCGGCCGCCGCCCCGTTGACCGCTGCGACGATCGGCTTGCGGAGGGTGAGCGGCAGGTGCCGCGGGAGCGGCCGGTCGATCTCGGCGTCGGTGGCGTCCGCCGCGCCCGCCAGGTCGCCCATGTCGGCGCCGGCACAGAAGCCTCGACCGGCACCGGTGACCACCACCGCGCGCACCTCGGGGTCCTCGTCGGCCGCGAGCAGCGCGGCGAAGTACTCGTCCTCCATGGCGTTGGTCCAGGCGTTGAGCCGCTCGGGCCGGTGGAGGGTGAGGACGAGCACCGCGCCCCTGCGCTCGGCGAGCACGGTCTGCTCGGACCGCGGCTCCGTCGGGGACGTCGTCATGCTCCGACCCTACATGAATCTGAGTTCAAGTTCATAAAATCGGTCCTGTCCGCGCTAGGCCATCGAGGCTCGACGGCGGGCCAGCGAGCCGACGCCGACACCGAGGATCAGGAGCAGGCCCTGGAACAGGTACTGCCAGTAGGTCTCGAGCCCGACCAGGGCGATGGCGTTGAAGCCCACCGAGACCGTGACGACGCCGATCAGCGTGCCGATGACGTGGAACTCGCCGTCGCGCAGGACGGCGGACCCGAAGAAGGCCGCAGCGAACGCGGCGAGCAGGTAGCTGTCTCCACCGGAGACCGCCGCACTGCCGGTGCGCGACGCCAGCAGGATGCCGGTGAGTCCGGCGCAGATGCCACAGATGACGAAGGCGAAGACCCGCACCCGGTCGACGCGGATGCCGGAGAGCTGGGCGGCGACGGCGTTGCCACCGACCGCCTGCATCGACTGCCCGAGCACGGTCCGGTTGAGGATGAACCACAGCACGGCGGCCAGGCCGAGCATCATGAACACGGGGTACGGGATCCCCAGGAAGCGGCCGAGCGTCAGCTGGATGAAGCCGGCCGGGTCCGGCAGTCCCACCGGTGTGCCGCCGGCGACGGCGTAGTTGATGCCGACCGCGACCGTGCCGATGCCGAGGGTCGCGACGAGCGCGTTCACGTTCAGCAACGTGACCACGAGACCGTTCGCGAGACCGACCGCGGCACCGATCACCACGGCCAGCACGAGCGCGGCGACGACCCCGATCTCCTGGTCGACCATCGCCGACAGGCAGATGACGCCCGAGAGGCTCGCGACGTTGCCGATGCTGAGGTCGAACTCCCCCGTGACCAGCGCGAACGTCAGACCCATCGCGATGATCGCCGACAGGGCGCTCTGGTTCAGGATGTTGATGAAGTTGTCCCAGGTCGCGAAGGTGTCGGGCTCGAGGATGCTCGTGCTGACGACCAGGACGGCGAGGACGAGGAGGGCGCCGTAGCGGCCGAACCACTTCCACACGCGCGTGCTGGTGGAGGGGGTGGCGACGACGGCCGTGGGGTCGAGGGCGGTGACGGTCATGCGAGGTCCTGTTCTGTCGAGCCGAAGCAGAGCGAGGTGAGACGGTCCTTCGTGGCCCGAGAGGCGGGCACCGTGGCGGTGATGGTTCCTTCGCGCATCACGACGACGCGGTCGCAGATGGCGAGCTCCTCGAAGTCGCTGGAGATCATGAGGATCGACGTCCCCTCGGCGGCGAGCGCACGGATGATGTCGTAGATCTCGCTGCGGGCGCCGACGTCGACGCCGACGGTGGGCTCGTCCAGGATCAGCAGTCGTGGGCCGGCGAGCACGTTCTTGCCGACGACGATCTTCTGCTGGTTCCCGCCGCTGAGCTCACCGACCTTCTCGTGCACGGAGCCGGCCTTGACGCCGAACCGGGACACCGCGTCGCGGGCGATGCGCGCAGCCCTGCGCGGGCTGAACGTGCCCAGCCGCTTCTCGGGGTCGCGCAACGAGGCCATGTTGAGGTTGGAGCTGACGGAGTTGCGCAGGATCAGGCCCTGGGAGCGACGCTCCTCGGGCACGAGCGCGACACCGGCACGGATCGCCTCGAAGGGCGAGCCTGGTGCGTAGGGACGTCCGTCGAGCGTCATCGAGCCGGAGCCGACGGGGTCCGCCCCGATGAGCATGCGCGCCAGCTCGGTGCGACCTGCCCCGACGAGGCCGGCCACGCCGAGGATCTCGCCCCGGTGCAGGGTCAGGTCGACGTCGTGCACCCGCGGCAACCGGGTCAGGCCCTGCACCCGCAGGAGCTCCGGGGCCTGGGTGGGGTCACCCTCCGTCTCGCGGTGGGTGACCTCCTCCACGTCGCGACCGACGATGTGGCGGGTGAGCGCGGGGACGTCCAGGTCGGCCGCGGCGAAGCTCCCGACCAGTCGGCCGTTGCGCAGCACCGTCACGTCGTCGGCGACCTGCAGCACCTCCTCCAGACGGTGCGAGATGTAGAGGATCCCGACGCCGTCTGCTGTGAGCTCGTCGATGATGCCGTAGAGCCGCTCGGCCTCCTCCTGGGTGAACGACGCCGTCGGCTCGTCCATCGCGACGATGGTCGCGTCCCGCATGAGCGAGCGGCCGAGCGAGACCATCCAGCGGTCGGAGACGGCGAGGTCCTCGACCCTCGTGTCGAGCGGGACGCGGTAGCCGATGCGCTCCTGGACGGCCAGGGCCTTGCGGCGCAGGCCGCGCTGGTCGATGACGCCGGAGCGGTGGTGGTCCGCACCCATCGCCATGTTCTGCAGGGCCGTGAACTTCGGGACCAGGTTGAGCTCCTGGTGGATGAAGCTCAGACCGAGCCGCGTCGCGTCCTGCGGCGCGTGGATCGAGACCTGCTCGCCGTGGACGCGGATCGTGCCGGCGTCGGCCGACTCCGCACCGGCCAGGATCCTGACGAGGGTCGACTTCCCGGCCCCGTTGGCCCCGCACAGGGCGAGGACCCGGCCGGGGCGCAGGCTGATGGACACGTCCTCCAGGGCCTGGTGCCCACCGAACTGCTTGGAGATGCCGGACATCTCCAGGCACGTCGGCTCGGGCACCGGGGCGACCTCGCGGTCGTCGAGGGCTGTTGCTTCGCTCATGCACACTCCTCTGGGGTTCCAGGGCACCGGCCCTGGAGGACGTGGTCGGGACTACTTGGTCGAGTCGGGGTACTCGGCCAGGAAGTCGTCGATCGTGTCGGTCGTGACCAGCACGTTGGTGAGGGGAACCTCCTGCGGCTCCGCGTCGACGCCGCCCTCCACGAACTCCGGGACGAGCTTCGCGAAGTCCTCACCGGCCTGGTCGGCCAGCAGGAAGACGGTGGCCCGCATGTCGCCGGCCTCGATCGCGTTGATGGCACCCGGCTGTCCGTTGATGCCGTAGACGAGGACGTCGTCACGGCCGGCCGACTTGAGCGCGGCGATCGCGCCGAGGGCCGGGTCGTCGAAGCATCCCCAGACCGCGAGCTTGCCGCTGCCCTTCGGGTGCTTGGCGAGCCAGGCCTGCGTGAACTGCGTGCTGCCCTCGACCTGGCCGGGGATCGGCACCTCGTTGCGCGTGGTCTCGATGTCGGTGCTCTTGAGCGCCGTGTCGAGGGCCTCCTCGCGACCGATGCACGGCAGGCCGCTCTTGTAGCCCAGGACGAGCAGGTCGCCCGCGCCGCCCATGTCCTCCACGAGCTGCTTGGCGACGGGCTCACCGTTGGAGACACCGGCGTCGAGGTTGGCGGTGATGCCGTCGGCCGTGCCACCGGAGATCGAGACCACCGGGATGCCTGCGGCCTTCGCCGCCTGGGCGCCGGCGGTCAGGGTGTTGCTGTCGAAGACCGCCGTGACGATGAGGTCGACCTTCTTCTGGACGTAGTCCTGCATCGCGCCGTTGGCCTTGTCCACCGCCCCCTGCGGATCGACCGCGCTAGTCTCCCAGCCCTGCTTCTTGGCGTAGGCCTGGAAGGAGGCGATGGCCTGCTCGGACGTCTGGTCGCTGGAGGCGAACTTGACGATGCCGATCGAGTAGCTGTCGTCGCCTCCGTCGCCGGACCCGCCCGAGTCGCCGCTGCCACAGGCAGCGGTGACGGTCAGGGCCGCGGTGACGACCAGACCGATGCCGAAGCGTCGAACGTTCATGGATTCCTCCTGAGGGTGGTCCGCCCGAGTGGGCAGACAGTGCTGTCGGAACGACCGGACGGCCGCGCCGGGGTGCTGCTCGATCCCCCGATCACTGCGCGGTGGAGGTCCTCCTCGCCCCGACCCCGAGCAGCTGCGAGAGCTGCGCCGCGGTCTCCTCCGCCTCACGGTGCACGACGCCGGCCATCCCGAGACGCTCGGCAGCGACGATGTTCTGGGCGAGGTCGTCGACCATGACGGCCTCGTGGGGTGCGACGCCGAGGCGCTCGCACCCGATCTCGTAGAGGCGGCGCGAGGGCTTGCGCACGCCTTCCTGCCCCGAGATGGTCACGGCGTCGAACATCGCGGGCAGGTCGAACCCCGCGTAGCAGTCGCGTCCGAGCGAGTTCGACACCAGGCCGATCGGCACACCGTCCTCCCGCAGCGTCGCAACGAGCTCGACCATCGCCTCGTCGCGGACGAGACGCGCCTGCATCCGACCGATGAGCCCCTCGGTCTCGACCTCGACCCCCTGGGCCCGCAGACGCTCGGCCAGCCCCGCCTCGAACGGGTCGTGATCGAGGCGCCCCTCCTCGTGGTCGACCAGCAGCTGCCGGGCGGTGGGGTCGTCGGCGAACAGGCGCATGGGGAGCGTCTCGTCGCCGCACTCCTCGCGGCCGAACGCGGCGAAGCCGTCGAGGACGCTCGAGGTCAGCACCCCGCCGAAGTCGAACAGCACCGCGCGCCGAGCGCTCCCGACGCTCATCCGAGCGACTCCTGGTAGCGACGCATGCCGGCGATCCATCGGTCGTAGTCCGAGCCCTTGCGCCGGAAGTACTCCAGCACCTCCGGGTGCGGGAGGATGAGGAAGCGCTCGGCGTCGATGCCCTCGAGCACGATGTCGGCGACCTCCAGCGGCTCCAGCACCCCGCCCGCCTCCGTGACGGCCTTGGCGCCACGGCGCGCGGTCTCGTCGTCGGACTCGGCGCCACCGTTGAGCATGTCGGTGTTGACCCCCATCGGGCACAGGCAGCTCACCGCGATGCCCCGCGACCCGTACGTCACCGAGAGCCACTCCGAGAACGCGACCGCGGCATGCTTGGTGACCGAGTAGGTGGCCGAGCCGATCTGCGTGACCAGACCGGCCGCCGACGCGGTGCTGAGGAAGTAGCCCTCCCCCCGCTCGAGCCAGGCCGGGACGAGCAGACGGGCGGCCCGCACGTGGGACCGGACGTTCACGTCGATCGAGGTGTCCCACTCGGCCTCGGTGGCCTCGAGTCCCTGACCGAGTCCCACGCCGGCGTTGGCGGCGTAGAGGTCGACCGGCCCGAAGCGCTCGGCCGCGAGGTCGAGGACGCGGCGGATGTCCTCCTCGTCGGCGCAGTCGCCCGCGACTCCCGCCACGCGACCCGGTGCGACGGCGTCGAGCCGTTCCACGACGTCCTTCACCCGCACGTCGTCGAGGTCGGTGACCACCACGCTCGCACCGTGCTCCAGCAGCCGCTGGGCCAGGGCTGCGCCGATGCCGCCGGCGCCACCGGTCACGACGGCGACCCGCCCCTGGACCTTCACGCGGTCACCTCCGCGGCAGCGACCCGGATCGCGTCCCGGTCGATCTCCCGCTTGAGGATCTTGCCGGTCGCGCCCTTCGGGAGGGTCTCGACGAACTGGTAGAGCCGGGGCACCTTGTAGGCGGACAGCTGGACCTTGGCCCAGGCCCGCAGCTCCTCCCCGGTGAGCCGGGCGCCGGGGCGCAACGAGACCACGGCCGCCACCTCCTCGCCGAAGTGGTCGTCCGGGACGCCGACGACGGCGACCTCGACGATGTCGGGGTGCTCGTAGAGCACCTCCTCGACCTCGCGCGGGTACACGTTGTATCCGCCGCGGATGATCAGGTCCTTCGCCCGGTCGACGATGCTGAGGTAGCCGTCGTCGTCGAGCGACCCGAGGTCACCGGTCTTGAGCCAGCCGTCCCGCAGGTCCGCGGCGGTTGCGTCGGGACGGTTCCGGTAGCCCTTCATGATCGTCGGCCCCTTCAGGAAGACCTCGCCGACCTCGCCGGCCGCGAGCACACCGCCGTCGACGGCGCGGACCTCGATGGACGTCCCCGGCAGGGCGGGGCCCACCGTCCCGGCCTTCTGGGGTCGGTTGATGTCGTTGAACGTCGCGGCACCGGTGGACTCGGTGAGTCCGTAGCCCTCGAGGATCGTGCAGCCGAACCGGTCGAAGAACGCGCGCATGACCTCGGCGGGCAACGAGGCGCCGCCCGAGGTCGCGAGCCGCAGCTGCTCGAAGTCGGACGGACCGAACTCGTCGGTGGCGGCGTGCAGCATCGCGTTCCACATCGTCGGCACGCCGGCGAGCACGGTGAGGCGGTCGCGGCGCACCATCTCCAGCATCTGCGTCGGCTCGAACGGCGCGAGCAGCGAGAGCGACGCCCCCTGCACCAGCACCGTGTTCATCACGACGGCCTGGCCGTAGACGTGGAAGAGCGGGAGACCGGTGCCGAAGCGGTCGTCGGGCGTCAGGTTGAGCACCGGCATGAACGACGCGGTCGTGTCGACCAGGTTCGTCGCCGTGAGCTCCACGCCCTTGGGGCGGCCGGTGGTGCCCGACGTGTAGAGGATGATCGCCGTGTCGTCCGGCGCGTGCTCGTGGGCCTCGGGCACCGGCTCGGCGTCGAGGCGAGCCCCGTCGTCGAGACGCCAGAACGTGATGCCGCGCTCGGAGGCGGCGGCGGAGGCGGCGTCCTGGCACTCGTGCCAGGCGATGACGAGCGATGCCTCGGAGTCGTCGAGGACGTAGCCGATCTCCGGGCCCGTCGCCATCGTGTTCATGGTGATGACGCTGATGCCGGCAGCGTGCAGTCCCAGGTAGGCGACCGGGAACTCGACGATGCTCGGGGCGATCAGCACGACCCGGTCGAGCGGTCGCAGCCCGGCCGCCACGACGGCGCCGGCGAACCGGGCGCTGGCCTCCTTGAGCTCGCCGTAGGTGAGCCCTCCCCGCGGGGAACGGAGTGCGACCCGCTCGGGGTCGCGATCCGCGATGGACCAGACGTCTGCTGCCACGTTCACCATGCGCTGCCACTTTCCTCGGTCGGGATCGGTGTGACCTGACTCACGCGATGGACGCTAGTTGAATCCGGGTTCAGGTTCAAGTAGGTTGCGGAAAAATCTCCTCCCACCGATCCCAGGAGCGCTCCCGTGAGCCGTCCAGCCCCCCGTGCCGCGATCGTCTCGACCGCCCGCACCCCCATCGGAAAGGCGTACCGCGGCGCCTTCAACAACACCCCGGCGGCGGAGCTGGCGGGCCACGCGATCTCGCACGCCGTGGAGAGGGCCGGCGTCTCACCCGATGAGATCGAGGACGTGATCCTCGGCTGCGCCCTCCCCGAGGGATCGTCCGGGTTCAACGTCGCGCGCCAGGCGGCCCTGCGGGCCGGGCTGCCGGTGACGGTGCCGGGCTCGACCGTCGACCGACAGTGCTCGTCCGGCCTCATGGCCGTGGCCATCGCCGCGAAGCAGATCCTCGTCGACGGCCAGCGGGTCGCCGTCGGCGGCGGCGTCGAGTCGATCTCCCTGGTCCAGAACGAGCACATGAACACCCACCGCGCCGGCGACCCCTGGCTGCGTGAGCACGTGCCGGGCCTGTACATGCCGATGCTGCACACCGCCGAGAACGTGGCGGCGCGGTACGGCGTGAGCCGTGAGCGCCAGGACGAGATGGGCCTGCAGTCGGTGCAGCGCGCGGCGGCTGCCCAGGCGGCCGGTCACTTCGACGACGAGATCGCTCCCATCACCGTGCGGACGCTCGTGCTCGACAAGGCCTCGGGAGAGACGAGCGAGGTCGAGCAGACGGTCTCCGCGGACGAGGGCGTGCGCGCCGGCACCACCGCCGAGGGCCTCGCCGGCCTGCGCACCGTGCTCGAGCCTGGCGAGGTCACGGCCCACCCGACCGTGACGGCCGGCAACGCCTCGCAGCTGAGCGACGGCGCCTCGGCCAACGTGCTGATGGACGCCGCGCTCGCCGAGGCCCGCGGCATCGCCCCGCTCGGCTACTACGTCGGCATCGCGGTGACCGGCTGCGAGCCGGACGAGATGGGCGTCGGTCCGGTCACGGCGGTCCCCCGGCTGCTCGAGCAGCACGGACTCACCGTGGACGACATCGGGGTGTGGGAGCTCAACGAGGCCTTCGCCTCGCAGGCCGTCCACTGCCGGGACGTCCTGGGCATCGATCCTGCCCGGATGAACGTCGACGGCGGAGCCATCGCCCTCGGCCACCCCTACGGCATGACCGGGGCACGCGGCGTGGGCCACGCGCTCCTCGCGGGGCGCCGGCTCGGTGCGCGCTACGTCGTCGTGTCGATGTGCGTCGGCGGAGGGATGGGGGCTGCCGGCCTCTTCGAGGTCGCGGTGTAGCCAGCCCGCGGGCGTCGAACCCGCGACCTCCTCATGACACGTGGGGCGCACCCATATCCACGCTCCGACCAGAGCCTCCGACAGGAGTCGAACCCGCGACATCCTCATGACACGTGGGGCGCACCCATATCCACGCTCCGACCAGAGCCTCCGACAGGAGTCGAACCCGCGACAT
>NZ_JANLGG010000017.1:0-29104 GCF_024655735.1 Aeromicrobium sp. 50.2.37 | reverse complement strand
ACATCCTCATTACAAGTGAGGCGCTCTACCAACTGAGCTACGGAGGCGTACCGACCCATCGTAGGGCGACTGCCGTCACAGACAGGGGTGCACGTCCTCCTCTACGGTGGACGACGCCGTCGATCATCGAGGACCCCATGCGCATCCGCACCGTCAGCCTGACCACTGCCGTCGCGGTGATGGCCATGCTCACCGTGGGCACGGTCGCCCTCGTGTCCGCCACGGGCGGCGGTGACCGCTCGAGCGCGAGCGACGCGCCGGCCGGGGTACCGACCACCTCGCTGTCGCCGCCCACGACGACGCCGTCGCCCACGCCGCGACCCACGGAGTCGTCCGACGACACCGACGAACCGGCCGACCCGGAGCCGTCGAGCCGCGCGACGTCGGCGCCGTCGAAGGCTCCCCGCACGTCGGCTCCTCGCACCAGCGCGCCCCGACCGGCGGCCACCACGCAGCGCCCCGCTCCCGCCCCGTCGAGCGCCGCCCCGTCGCCCAGCGCGACGCCTGGCCTGCTCGACGGCCTGCTCGGCCCCCTGCTCGGCGACTGATCACGAGCCTGCGTCCGGACCCTCCCGCTGACCCTCCCGGTCGTGCCATCCTGAGCGGGTGAGCGCACCCTTCGCACGCCTGCTCTCGGCCACCGCTCCCCTCTCGGCCCCCCTCGCCGCGCTCGACGCCCCGGCACTGTGGGCGAACGCCGACGACCTCGTGCGGCGCGCGGCCGGCGTGCCAATCCGCGTGGCCAGCAAGTCGGTGCGCGTGCGGTCGGTCATCGAGCGCACGCTCGACCGTCCGGGCTTCGCCGGCGTCATGTCCTACTCGTTGGCGGAGAGCTGCTGGCTGGTCGACCAGGGCGTGACCGACGACGTGCTGCTCGCCTACCCGACCGTCGACCGCGCGGGTCTGCTCCTCCTCACCGAGCGCAGCATCGAGGGCGAACGGCGCCGGGCGGCGATCACCCTGATGATCGACTCGGTCGAGGCCCTCCGGGTCGTCGACACCCTCGTCGGAGGGTCCCACCCCGAGCTGCGCGTGTGCCTCGACGTCGACGCCTCCCTGCGTCCTGGCGCCCTGGGGCTCCACCCGATCCACCTCGGCGTGCGCCGCTCGCCCGTGCACTCGGCCAAGCAGGCCGGCGCCCTCGCCCGCGCCGTCAGCGCCCACGCGGGCTTCGACCTCGTGGGCGTCATGTTCTACGACGCGCAGGTCGCGGGGCTGCCGGACACGTCGCCGGCCGTCCGGATGGTGAAGCGGATCTCCAGCACCGAGCTCGCGCACCGCCGAGGCGACGTCGTCCGGGCCGTCTCGCAGCACGCCGACCTCGAGATCGTCAACGCGGGCGGCACCGGCAGCCTCGAGGTCACCGGCGCCGATCCGGCCATCACCGAGCTCACGGCGGGCTCGGGGCTGTTCACCCCCACGCTCTTCGACGGCTACGACGCGTTCGAGGCACACCCGGCCGCCTACTTCGTGCTCGACGTCGTCCGCCGGCCCGCCAAGGACGTGGCCACGTGCTTCGCCGGCGGCTACACGGCCTCCGGGCCGGCGCAGGCCAACCGCATGCCCACCCCGGTGTGGCCGGAGGGACTCACGCTCCTCGGCACCGAGGGCGTGGGTGAGGTGCAGACCCCGGTGAAGGGCAAGGCGGCCCGCGGCCTGCGCATCGGCGACCGCGTGGTGTTCCGCCACGCCAAGGCCGGCGAGATGTGCGAACGCTTCGACGCGGTCACGCTGGTCGACGACGCCGGCCGTGCCGAGACGGTGCCCACGTACCGCGGAGAAGGGAAGAACTTCGGATGAGCGTGGGGTGGGCGGCGCGATGAGCGTGCTGTGGCAGAACTGGGCCCGCAGCGTCCGAGCACACCCTAGGCGGGTGCTGCACCCGGCGTCGACGCCGGAGGTGGTCGAGGCGGTGCGCGCGGCGCGTGCCGAGGGCCTGCCGGTCAAGGCCTACGGCGCCGGCCACTCGTTCACGCCGATCGCGGCCACCGAGGGGGTGCTGCTGCGGCTCGACAGGATGGACGCCGTGCTGGGTCACGACCCCTCCACCTCGCGCGTCCGCGTCCAGGCCGGCATCACTCTGCACGCGCTCAACCCACGCCTGCTCGCGCTGGGGCTGGCGCTGCCGAACCTCGGTGACGTGGACCCGCAGTCGGTGGCAGGCGCGGTGTCCACCGGCACCCACGGCACGGGCCACCGACTGCACGGCATCTCCGCAGCGGTGGTCGGGGTGCAGCTCGTCACCGCCGACGGCGACGTCGTCGAGATCGACGAGCAGCACCCGTGGTTCGGTGCTTCCCGCGTCACGCTCGGCGCGCTGGGCATCGTGACCGAGGTGACGCTCCAGTGCGTGCCGGCGTTCCTGCTGCACGCCCGTGAGGAGCCGATGCCGCTGCCCGAGGTGCTGGACCGGCTCCCCGAGCTCGTCGAGGAGAACGACCACTTCGAGTTCTACTGGTTCCCGCACACGGAGAAGGCGCTGGTCAAGCGCAACAACCGGGTGCCCGGCGGCTCCGAGCGTGCACCGGTGGGACGGGTGCGGCACCTGGTCGACGACGAGCTCCTGAGCAACGGCCTGTTCGAGGTGGCCAACCGGGTGGGCCGGCGCGTGCCGTCACTCGTGCCGCGCATCAACCAGGTGAGCGGGTCGGCGCTGTCGGCCCGCGAGTACGTGGACCACTCGCACGAGGTGTTCGTCTCCCCGCGGCGGGTCCGGTTCCGCGAGTCGGAGTTCGCCATGCCGCGGGCGGCCCTGCCCGAGGTGATCGCGTCGCTGCAGCGGTGGTTCGGCGCGGGGCACGAGACCGTGTCGTTCCCGATCGAGGTGCGGTTCACGGCCGCCGACGACGTGTGGATGTCGACCGGGCACGAGCGCGACAACTGCTACGTGGCGGTGCACCAGTACCACCGGCTCGACCCGACGACGTACTTCGCGGCCGCGCAGGACGTGTTCACCGCGCACGAGGGGCGACCGCACTGGGGCAAGATGCACACCCTCGGGTCCGACTACCTCAGCGGTCGGTACGCCCGCTTCGACGACTTCGTCGCGATCCGCGACGAGCTCGACCCGCACCGCGTGTTCTCCAACCCCTACCTCGAGCGCGTGCTCGGGTAGGACGCCTCACGCGAGCGACAGGAAGACCTTCTCGAGCCGGGCGACGTCGACGTCCTCGCCCTCGGTGACGCACTTCTGCATCCCCGTGCTCACGAGCGCGAAGCCGCTGCGGCTGAGGGCCTTGCTCACGGCGGCCAGCTGCGTGACGACGTCCTCGCACTCCGCGCCCTCCTCCAGCATGCGGATGACGCTGGCCAGGTGGCCGTGGGCGCGCTTCATGCGCAGCGCGACGGCCTTGGTGTCCTCGGGCTCCAGGTGCATGCCCCCCAGCATACAACCCCCCTGGGGGATCTGTGCTACGGTCGACAGCATCCCCCCTAGGGGATGGAGAGGAGTTTGTCATGACCCACGGAAAGGCCGTGCTCGACGAGCTGTCACCCCTGCACCGCGCCCTGCGCAAGGCCGTGCCCGACGTCTACGCCGGCTTCGGCGCCCTGCACAAGGCCGCGTTCGCCGAGGGCGCCTTGGACACGCGCACCAAGGAGCTCATCGCGCTCTCCATCGGTGTCGTCGAGGGCTGCGACGGCTGCATCGCCTCCCACGCCCAGGCCGCGGCCCGCGCCGGTGCGACCCGGCAGGAGGCCGCCGAGGCCATCGGCGTCACCTTCCTCATGCACGGCGGGCCGGCCACCATCCACGGCGCCCGCGCCTACGAGGCGTTCTGCGAGTTCGCGCCCGAGGACGAGCCCGCACCCACCACCGCCTGACCCAGGAGTACCGACATGTGCCGACCCGTGACCTGCTCCACCTGCTCGAAGACCACCTGGGCCGGCTGCGGCCAGCACGTCGCCCAGGTGCGCGCCATGGTCCCCGACGACCAGTGGTGCGCCGGGCATCCCGACGAGCCGCGCAGCGGCGGGATGCTGCGCCGCCTCCTCGGTCGCTGACCACCCCTTGCCGCGCTCCCCGGCCTCGTGCTGAGGTGGGCCGTGACCAACGATGAGCACGGCGGGGGTGCCGGGCCCCGGGCGGCGGATGAGCACGGCCGACCGGACCCACCCTTCGCGGGTGACGAGATGTCGACGCTGCGGGGGTTCCTGGACTTCCACCGCCGCACGCTCGCGTGGAAGCTCGAGGGGCTGACCCGTGACCAGCTGGCCGCGACGCACCCTCCGTCGACCATGACGTTGGGCGGGATGCTCACGCACCTGGCGTACGTCGAGGACTGGTGGTTCGGCGTGGTGCTCGACGGCTCCGACCCCGTCGAGCCGTGGGCGAGCGCGCCGTGGCACGAGGACCCGGACTGGGACTGGCGCCCCGCCGCAGCCGACCCCGACGCCGCGGCGGCGCTGTGGGAGTCGGCCGTCGCGCGGTCCGACGCCCTGCTCGTCGCGGCGCCCGACGGTCTCGAGACCGTCGCCGTGCGGCGCGACCGGCGCACCGGCGAGCCGATCTCCCTGCGGTGGATCGTCGTGCACATGATCGAGGAGTACTGCCGCCACAACGGCCACGCCGACCTGCTGCGCGAGGCGATCGACGGCAGCACGGGCGAGTAGCGCCGCGACCTTTCCGTCCGCGTGGGCCCGTGGTTGGATGGATGTGACCAGCACCACATCGCTGCGTCATCGGCGCGTGCCTCACCCCGGCACCGCTCCACCCATGGCGGACCCCCACCAGGTTGTCCGCGGTCAGGAGGATCCATGTTCGAGGAAGGCCAGTACTTCGCCCCGGTCACGCAGACCGACGACGGCCGCATGTCCGTCGAGCTGGGCGCCGACCATCCCGGGCTGAACGACCCGGAGTACCGCGAGCGGCGCGACCTGCTGGCCACGCTCGCCCACCGCTGGCAGCCCGGCGAGCCCGCCCCCGAGGCGCCCTACACCGACGCCGAGCACGAGGTGTGGCGCGTCGTCAGCGAGGACCTCCTCGCCAAGCACGAGACCTACGCCTGCCGCGAGTTCCTCGACGGCAAGGCCGCCCTCGACCTCCCGCTCGACCGCGTGCCGCAGCTCGAGGAGCTGTCCGACCGGCTGGAGCCGATCACCGGCTTCCGGTACCGCCCCGCCGCGGGGCTCGTGCCACTGCGCGACTTCTACGGGGCGCTGGCCGACCACGGCTTCTGGGCCACCCAGTACGTGCGCCACCACTCCGTCCCGCTCTACACACCCGAGCCCGACGTGCTGCACGAGGTCGTCGGCCACGGCAACACGCTCGCCGACCCCCGGTTCACCCGCCTGTACGAGGCCGCCGGCCAGGCCGCCCGGCGCGTCGAGACGGCCGAGGCGCTCGAGTTCGTCAGCCGGGTCTTCTGGTTCACCCTCGAGTTCGGCGTGGTGCACGAGCCCGACGGCCTCAAGGCATTCGGCGCCGGCATCCTGTCGAGCCCCGGCGAGATCGAGGAGTTCCGCGCCATGACGATCAAGCCGCTTGACGTCGTGGCCATGGGCACCACCGACTACGACATCACCCACTACCAGGACGTGCTGTTCGCGGCGGACTCCTTCGCCCACGTGGAGGACGCGGTCGGCGGCTTCTGGGACACCTGCACCGACGACTCGATCAGCACGCTGCGCCGCACCGCCGCCTGACGGAGGCCCTCGCGGGACCTAGGCGTCGACCTGGTCGGCGTCGAGCCGGTCGAGCAGCGCGCGACCGAACCCGCGGCCCATCGTCGCGAGCACCCCGTCCATGGCCGTCTTCACGGCCGGCTTGGCGATCTTGGCCAGCGGCAGGTCCACCCGGACCTCGAGGTCGATGTCGAGCAGGGTGCCCTGCTCGTGCTCGGTGAGCGTGTAGACCCCCTCGACGCCGGCTCGCTCACGCTCGCCCTCCGGCGGGTCGTGGGTGAAGGACAGTCGGCTGGGCTCGTCGGACTCCATGCGCACCGTGAAGGCCGGCGCGATGCTCACGCCGAGGCCAGGCACCTCGTCCATCGACCAGCGCCAGTGGTCGCCGTCGACCTCGATGCTCCGCACCAGGGGCGTCATGTCCGCGACGGCGTCGGGGTCGGTGAGGACCGCCCACACCTGCTCCCGGTCGGCCGTGATGACGGCGGACGACGAACGCTTCGACGAGAACCAGGTCATGCGACGATCCTGCCTGCAGAACCGCGGCTCCGCGCGTCGGTGCCTTCCCTGGGTAGCGTGGCGGCATGCGTGTCCTCGTCACCGGCGGTGCCGGCTACATCGGTTCCCACACCGTCCTCACCCTCCTCGAGCAGGGCCACGAGGTCGAGGTGGTCGACAACCTCGTCAACGGCAAGGCCGAGGCGGTGCGCCGCGTGGGCGAGCTCGCCGGTCGCGACGTCGCGCTGCACGAGGTCGACCTGACCGACCGCACGGCGACGCATGCGGTGCTGGCACGCGGGTTCGACGCCGTCATCCACTTCGCCGCGCTCAAGGCGGTCGGCGAGAGCACCCAGAAGCCGCTCGAGTACTACGCCAACAACATGGGATCCACGTTCACCCTCCTCGAGGCCATGCGCTCCCACGACGTGCGCACGCTCGTGTTCTCGTCCTCGGCCACGGTGTACGGCGAGAAGGCACCGGTCCCCTACGTCGAGGACTTCGAGCCGCTGGACTCCTCGAGCACCTACGGCCAGACGAAGGTGATGACCGAGCGCATCCTCACCGACGTGGCCGCGGCCGACCCCGCGTGGCGGGTGGCGCTCCTGCGCTACTTCAACCCGGTGGGCGCCCATCCGTCCGGCCGCATCGGTGAGGACCCGCAGGGCATCCCCAACAACCTGGTGCCGTTCATCGCCCAGGTGGCGGTGGGTCGACGTGAGCGGCTCTCGGTCTTCGGCGGCGACTACCCCACGGCGGACGGCACGTGCGAGCGCGACTACATCCACGTCCAGGACGTCGCCGAGGGCCACGTGGTCGCCCTCGACGCGATCCTCGCCGACGAGCCGGGCGTGCACGCCTGGAACCTCGGCAGCGGCCAGGGCACGTCGGTGCTGGAGATGATCCACGCCTTCGAGCGGGCCAGCGGACGCGAGATCCCCTACGACGTGGTCGATCGTCGTCCTGGCGACCTGCCCGCCTTCTGGGCCGACCCGAGCAAGGCCGAGCAGGAGCTGGGCTGGACCACCTCGCGCACCGTCGACGACATGTGCCGCGACACCTGGACCTGGCAGTCGCAGAACCCCCAGGGCTACGACGCCTGACCAGTCCTTCCGTTTCGGACACTTCCGGGGCAGGAACCGGGGTCCGACTGCCCCGTAGCTGGCCACAACGTGGGGACCCGCGGCAGCGCTGCTTCGGCCGGCGCCCTGGGTGGCCTCCGAAAGGGCCTCGACCGGAGCGGACCCAGCGCCCCGACCGGGCCCCCGGGCCGTCACCCCGTTTCGGACACCTTCGGGGCACCAAAAGGGGTCCGACTGCCCCGCAACCGTCCAAGACGCGCGTTTCGAAGACGTGTGGACGATTCCTGACGGAAGGATCGATCTTGCGCCTTCATGTCGCGGACTTGCGGCCGGGAAGCTCGGAGGAGCCCGGCGCCCCCGTTCCGTCGCGGCCTTTCGGAGCCCACCTCCACCACGAGCCGAGGCAGCGCAGCCGCAGGCCCGGGCCCGGGCCGAACCTCAGGCCCGACGCTGCGCGATCGCGTACATCGCGATCCCCGCGGCCACACCGGCGTTGAGGCTCTCCAGGCTCGAGGCCATGGGGATCGAGACCATCTGGTCGCACGTCTCGCCGACGAGGCGGGAGATGCCCTTGCCCTCGCTGCCGATCACGACGACGAGCGGACCGTCGGCGAGGTCGAGGTCCGGCAGGGCCACGTCGCCGTCGGCGGCGAGGCCGACGACCATGAGTCCGGCCTCCTGGTAGGCCTTGAGCTGACGGGTCAGGTTGGTGGCACGCGCCACGGGAACCCGCGCCGCCGCCCCGGCCGACGTCTTCCAGGCGGCGGCCGTCATCTGCGCGGCCCGACGCTCGGGGATGACCACGCCGTGGGCTCCGAAGCCCGATGCCGAGCGCACCACGGCGCCGAGGTTGCGGGGGTCGGTGACCCCGTCGAGCATGACGATGAGCGGCGGGACGCCCTGCTCGGCAGCACGCGCGAGCAGGTCGTCGGGGTGCGCGTAGTCGTAGGCGTTCAGCTTGGCGGCCACGCCCTGGTGCACGGCACCACCGGTGAGCTTGTCCATCTCGATGCGGCCGATCTCGAGCAGCGACACGTGCTGCTCGGCGGCCAGCTTGAAGATCTCGCGGATCCGCTCGTCGCGCTCGGCGCCCTCGGCGATGTAAAGCCCGGCCACCGGGACCTTGGCACGGAGCAGCTCGACGACGCTGTTGCGTCCGGCCACCCACTCCGGTCCACCGTCGCTGTTCTTGCGCTTGGGGCGCGCGGCCTCACGCTTGTCGGTGGCGCGCGCCATCTTGTACGCCTTGTGGTTGGGACGCTCCTCGGCACGCGGCGTGGGGCCCTTGCCCTCGAGGCCCTTGCGGCGTCGGCCACCCGACCCGGCGGTGGGGTTGCCCTTGCCGGTCTTCTTGATCGCGCCTCGGCGCTGGCTGTTGCCGGCCATCATCGTCCCTTCACGGACCAGCTCTGCACGGACCATCGGGGGCCCTGCGCTGTGTCCTCGATCTCGATGCCGGCCGCAGCCAGCTGGTCACGTACTCGGTCGGCGGTGGCGAAGTCCTTCGCAGAGCGCGCCTCCTGGCGCTGCTCGAGGAGGGCGTCGACGAGCGGTGCCAGGGCACCCTCGGCAGCGTTCGACCCTGGACCCTGGGCCGACGTCCAGTGCTCGCCGAGGGGGTCGAGCCCGAGCACGTCGAGCTGCGCGCGGACCGTGGCCAGCACGGTGCGCAGCTCGGGGCTGTCGGTCGCCGACGCGAGCAGGGTGTTGCCCTGCGTGACGCCCGCCTGCAGCACCGCGAGCGCCGCCGGCACGCCCAGGTCGTCGTCCATGGCGGCGGCGAACGCCTCACCGACCTCGCCCGGTTCCACGTCGCCTCCCGCCGCGCGCACGGTCTCGTCGGCGCGCCGCACGAAGCCCTCGATGCGCTCGAACGCCACGGCGGCCTCCGCGAGCGACTCCTCGGTGAACTCGATGATCGAGCGGTAGTGCGCCGCCACGAGGTAGTAGCGCAGGGCGATGGCCGGCACCCGCTTCACGACCTCGCTCACCATGAGCGTGTTGCCGACGCTCTTGGACATCTTCGCGCCGCTGAGATTGAGCATCGCGTTGTGCATCCACAGGCGCGCGAACGGCTGTCCGGCGGCACGCGACTGGGCGATCTCGTTCTCGTGGTGCGGGAAGCGCAGGTCGAGACCGCCGCCGTGGATGTCGAACTCGGTGCCGAGGTACTTGGCAGCCATCGCGGAGCACTCGAGGTGCCATCCGGGGCGCCCACGTCCCCACGGGGTGGGCCACGACGCCGACTCCGGGTCGCCGGGCTTGTGACCCTTCCAGAGGGCGAAGTCGCGCGGGTCGCGCTTCCCGTCGGCGGGGGCGTCGGGCGCGGCCTGCATGTCGTCGACGCTCTGGTTGCTCAGCTCGCCGTAGTCGGCCCAGGAACGGACGTCGAAGTAGACGTCACCCGAGTCGTCCGCGGCCGGGTAGGCGTGCCCGCGCTCGATCAGCGTCTCCATCAGCTCGATCATCTCGGGCACGACGCCCGTGGCCCGGGGCTCGTAGGTGGGCGGGCGGCAGCCGAGCACCTCGTAGGCGGCGTGCAGCGCCCGCTCGTTCTCGTACGCCACCGCGAACCAGGGTCGGCCCTGCTCCTCGCCCTTGGCCAGGATCTTGTCGTCGATGTCGGTCACGTTCGCGACGATCGTGACGTCGTAGCCGGCGCGCTCGAGCCACCGGCGCAGGACGTCGAACACGACCTCCTTGCGGATGTGCCCGATGTGCGGCGGACCCTGCACCGTGAGGCCGCAGTGGTAGATGCCGACCTTGCCGGGCACGACCGGGTCGAGGTCGCGCTGCTGCCGGGTGGCGGTGTCGTACAGGCGCAGGCTCACCCCCGCAGCCTATCGGCCCGGCGGCACCGTTCCTGCCACGTGGATTCGCCACAACCGCCCCACGCACCCCAGGCGTCACCTACCCTCGGAGGATGCCTCTTCCCCTTCGGCATGCTGCTCGTCGACCGTTGGCCGTCCTGACCGCCGTCGCCGCTGCACTGCTGCTCCTTCCCGCCGCCCCCTCGCAGGCCGCCGGCGACCGCGTGCGGACCGATCGGTGGTGGACGGCCGCCCACCTGAAGAAGGGCACGTTCGACGGAGTGAAGATGTCCGGATCCGCGCTCGTGCTGGCCTCGCCCCGGCGGACCCTCACCTACACCGACCCCTACGGCACCAAGAAGAAGACGAGCTGGACCTACGGCAGCTGGACCTCCCCCTGGACCACCACCGGCTTCGGAGCCCGCACGCTCGTCCCCTCGTGGAGCGCGTCGATGCCGAACGGCACCTGGGTCCGCGTCCTCGCCCGCGTCAAGGACGGGTCCAAGGTCGGCAGCTGGGACACGGTCGCGACCTGGTCGTACGGAACCGGTGGCATCCGTCGCGCCTCGGGCACCAGCCAGGGCGACGACCTCACCTCGCTGGCGGTCGACACCCTGCGCGCCAACGGGTCTCGCACCTTCTCGGGGTGGCAGCTGCGTCTCGACCTCGTGCGGGCCCCCAGGGCGACGGCGACACCGAAGATCGAGTCGGTCAGCGGTGTCGCGGCCTCGTACTCGACACGTCGCACCGCCACGAGCCGCACGACCATGACGAAGACGAAGACGCTCGCCGTCCCCGGCTTCTCGCAGATGACCCATCGCGGACACCACCCGGAGTGGGGCGGCGGAGGCGAGGCCTGGTGCTCGCCGACTTCGGTCGCCATGGTGCTCCGCTACTTCGGCTCGGGACCCAAGAAGGGCGACTACAGCTGGACGAAGGGCGCCGACGGCCAGGTCGACCACGCTGCCCGGTACAGCTACGACTACCGCTACCGGGGGACCGGGAACTGGCCGTTCAGCGCCGCCTACGCCGGTCGTTACGGCCTCGACTCCTTCGTGACCCGCATGGTCGACCTCCGCGACGCCGAGGCGTTCATCAAGGCCGGCATCCCGCTGGTCGCCTCCGTGGCGTTCAAGCGCGGCGAGCTGACCGGAGCGCCGATCTCGTCGACGCCGGGCCACCTGCTCATCATCAGCGGCTTCACGGCGGACGGCCGGGTCGTCGTGAACGACCCGGCGGCCCCGTCGAACGGGTCGGTGCGTCGGACCTACTCCCGCGCTCAGTTCGAGCGTGCCTGGCTCGGCGGCAGCGGCGGCGTCGTGTACGTCATGCGCCCGGGCTCGAAGAAGCTCCCGGCCGACACCTCGCGCTGGTAGCCACGTCACCCGCTCCGGCGCCTGGCAGGATGCAGCCATGACCCTGCCCGACCTGCGCACCGGCATCGGCACCGACGTCCACCGCCTCGTGCCCGGCCGCGCGATGTGGCTGGCCGGTCTGGAGTGGCCGGGCGAGGACGCCGGGCTCGAGGGTCACTCCGACGGTGACGCTGCGAGCCACGCGATGGTCGACGCGCTGCTGTCGGCCGCGGGCCTGGGCGACATCGGGTCACGCTTCGGCACGGCCGATCCCCGGTTCGCGGGGGCATCGGGCACGACCTTCCTGACCGAGACCGTGCGACTGCTCGCCGACGCAGGGTTCAGGGTGCTCAACGTCGCCGTGCAGGTCGTCGGGAACACGCCCCGGCTCGGGCCGCGACGCGACGAGGCCCAGGCGCACCTGTCTGCCATCGTGGGCGCACCGGTGAGCATCTCCGCCACCACGACCGACGGCCTCGGTCTCACCGGGCGCGGTGAGGGCGTGGCCGCGATCGCCACCGCCCTGGTCGCGCGAGGCTGAGCACGCCCTTGCACGACGACGGCCCCCGCCCGGAAGGGCGAGGGCCGTCGAGGATCGATCAGCTCAGGAGGCGAGGACCTCGTCGAGCCGCAGCTCGGCCTTGTCCTCGTTGGTCTTCTCCGCGAGAGCCAGCTCGGAGACCAGGATCTGACGCGCCTTGGCGAGCATGCGCTTCTCGCCGGCCGACAGGCCCCGCTCGTGGTCACGGCGCCACAGGTCGCGCACGACCTCGGCCACCTTGAGCACGTCGCCGCTGTGCAGCTTCTCGAGGTTCGCCTTGTAGCGACGCGACCAGTTGGTCGGCTCCTCGACGTGCTCGGCACGCAGGACGCCGAACACGCGCTCGAGGCCGTCGGCATCGACGACGTCGCGGACGCCCACGAGGTCGAGGTTGCAGGCAGGAACACGAACCACCAAGTCGTTCTGGGCAACGATGCGCAGGACCAGGTAGTCCCGCTCTTCCCCCTTGATGGTCCGCTTCTCGATGTCTTCGATGACTGCAGCCCCGTGATTGGGGTACACAACCGTCTCGCCGACAGTGAAAGTCATAAACGCGGCACCTTTCGTAGGTGATCAGTTTAACACGCGCCACGGACGACTATTCCGGGCGTTCCAGGCCCCCGAGCGGTAGGTTCCGCCCGCTCCGAGCAACGCGGGGTCGGACCACGGCGCGTCGCCGCGCTCCGATATGATCCGCACGACGACCCTCCCCGACGCAGAAGCAGGTGCCCGGTGCCCACCGTTCGCACGCGCCGTCTCACGGCCGCCAGCATGATCCTCGCCGCCTCGCTCGGCCTCTCGGCGTGCGGCACCGGGGGTGGCGCCGCCACCAACCAGCAGTACCAGCCCGGCGTCGGCGCCAACCTGCGCACCGGCGACGTCCAGCTCTACAACGCGCTCCTCGTGGCCGGCAGCGACGACACGCTCGCCTTCTCCGCCGGCATGCTCAACACGACCGATGCCGCGCAGACGCTCGAGTCGGTCACCATCGCGCCGCTCGGCGGCTCCGGGTCGGTCACGGCCGAGCCGGCCACCTCCGTCGAGCTCCCGCCCCGCCAGCTCTTCACCATCGGTCGAGCCGGCGAGCACGCCCGCCTCCCCCGTGCGACACACCCCGTCGGCCCGGAACCCCACCAGAACCACAACCACTCCGACGCGGGCGAGGTCGAGATCTCCGTCCCCGTCGTCGCCCGAAACGCCAGCTACGCCGACGTCGCCGAGACCCCGCCGAGCGACGGCGCCGAGCAGCAGGCCACCGAGGAGGCCGACGAGGCCGAGGAGAACCCCGCGGGCTGACCCCGCGGAGCTCTCCTGGACCCGCAGGTGACCGGAGGCGTCGGCGCCTTGGTGCCGCCTGCCGCCCCACGACGACGAGGGCCGCCCACGATCCCCCGAGGATCGCGGACGGCCCTTCGTCGTGCAGGTCTCGCAGGCGTCAGACGCCCGGTGCCAGCTCGCCGGTGACGAGGTAGACCACGCGGCGCGCCATGGAGACGGCGTGGTCGCCGATGCGCTCGTAGTAGCGGCCGAGGAGGGCGAGGTCGATCGCCGGCTCGATGCCGTGCTCCCACGTCCCGCCGAGCAGCGACCGGAACAGGTCCTTGCGGAGGCGGTCCATCTCGTCGTCGGTGTCCTCGAGCCTGGTGGCGGCGTCGACGTCGCGGTTGGCGACGATGCGCGACGCGGCGTGGATCATCTGGTCGGCCACCGAGGCCATGGCCATGATCGTGGGCTGCAGGGTGGTGGGCACGGCGACGTCGGGCATGCGCATGCGCGCCACCTTCGCCACGTGGACCGAGAGGTCGCCCATCCGCTGCAGGTCGGTCAGCATCCGCAGGGTGGCGACCAGCTGGCGCAGGTCGGTCGCGACCGGCTGCTGGGTGGCGAGGAGGAGCAGGGCGCGCTCCTCGATCTCCTCGGTGGACTCATCGATCTGCTTGTCGCCGGCGATCACCTGCTCGGCGAGCGGGCCGTCGGCATTGAGCAGGGCGGCAGTGGAGGCAGCGACAGCCTTGCGGACGGTCCCGGTCAGCTGGACCAGGTCGTCGACGATCGTGTCGAGCTGCTCGTAGTACGCATCACGCATGAGACGAACCCTAGGAGAAGCCGGTGAACGGATGGCGACGCCTGGTGAACGAGGTGTGAACAGCCGCGGAAAGGCGCACGTCAGAGGGGGTTCGGGCGGGAGTCCCCGCTCGCGATGGGCCTAGCATCGGGGCGTGGACATCAGTGCGGGTCTCGTCGTCGCCGGTGCCGTGGGCGCCGCCCTCGGTGCCGCGGTGACCTTCCTGTGGCTGTTCAGCGAACGCCGCCAGAACGCCGTG
This sequence comes from Aeromicrobium sp. 50.2.37, assembly GCF_024655735.1. NCBI lineage: Bacteria > Bacillati > Actinomycetota > Actinomycetes > Propionibacteriales > Nocardioidaceae > Aeromicrobium > Aeromicrobium sp. 50.2.37. The sequence continues at coordinate 14,872 of NZ_JANLGG010000017.1, read as the reverse complement.
CCCGACGAGCCGGCACCCCTCGTCCCCCCGGGCGCGGAGGCAGTGCTGTCGGTCCTGTCCTCCACCACCGTCCTGCTGGGTCCGTCCGACGAGGTGCTGCAGGCGTCGGCCCCGGCCGTGGCTCTCGGCATCGTGCGGGACCACCGCATCGAGTCCGAGGACATCCGCACCCTGGTCCAGCAGGTGCGCCGCGACGGACAGGTGCGCGAGTCGAACCTGACCCTGCAGCGCCGACGCGGCAACCCCGCCCACGTGCAGGTCCGCGTCGCCCCTCTCACGTCCCGGCTGATCATCGTGCTCGCGCTCGACCGGACCGACCAGCAGCGGGTCGAGAACATCCGCCGCGACTTCGTGGCCAACGTCAGCCACGAGCTGAAGACGCCGGTGGGGGCGCTCAACCTGCTGGCCGAGGCCGTGTCCGAGGCCAAGGACGACCCGGAGTCGGTCGTGCGGTTCGCCTCGCGCATGCAGACGGAGAGCGAACGTCTCACCCGGCTGGTGCAGCAGATCATCGACCTGTCGCGCCTGCAGAACGACGTCGCCAGCGACGACGCGGCCACCGTGAAGGTCGACGAGCTCGTCGCCGAGGCGTGCGAGCACTCGGCCACGGAGTCCGAGCGCAAGCGGATCGAGATCGCCCGATCGGTCGAGCCGGACCTGATGGTCCACGGGGACCGCGCCCAGCTGCACGCCGCCGTCAGCAACCTGGTCGAGAACGCCGTGACCTACAGCCCCGAGGGCTCCAAGGTGGCGGTGACCGCCGCACTCGACGGTGACGACGTGCGCATCAGCGTGGCCGACAACGGCATCGGCATCGCCGGGCCCGAGCTCGAGCGCATCTTCGAGCGCTTCTACCGCGTCGACCCCGCCCGCGCCCGCGCCACGGGCGGCACGGGGCTCGGCCTGTCCATCGTCAAGCACGTGGCCGCCAGCAACGGCGGCACCGTGGACGTCTGGAGCGAGCCCGGCGCTGGCTCCACCTTCACGCTGGTGCTCCCCCGCTTCCAGCACGACCTCGATGAGGAGATCCTGTGACACGAGTGTTGGTCGTCGAGGACGAGACCAGCTACAGCGAAGCGCTGTCGTACGTCCTGCGCAAGGAGGGGTTCGACGTCGCGATCGCCGAGACGGGACCCGACGCGCTGACCGAGTTCGAGCGCAACGGCGCCGACATCGTGCTGCTCGACCTGATGCTGCCCGGCCTGCCCGGCACCGAGGTGTGCCGCCAGCTCCGGCAGACGTCGAGCGTGCCGATCATCATGGTCAGCGCCAAGGACACCGAGGTCGACAAGGTGGTGGGCCTGGAGCTCGGCGCCGACGACTACGTGACCAAGCCGTACTCGCCGCGCGAGCTCGTGGCCCGCATCCGCGCGGTCCTGCGTCGCGGCGCCACCGACGAGATCGACGACGACGCCGTGCTCGAGGCGGGTCGCGTGCGCATGGACGTCGAGCGCCACCTGGTGTCGGTCGACGGCGAGACCGTGCGGCTGCCGCTCAAGGAGTTCGAGCTGCTCGAGTTCTTCCTGCGCAACCCCGGCCGGGTCCTCACCCGCGGCCAGCTGATCGACCGCGTGTGGGGCGCCGACTACGTGGGCGACACCAAGACGCTCGACGTCCACGTGAAGCGTCTGCGGGCCAAGATCGAGCCCGACCCCGCCAACCCCGTCACGCTGACCACCGTCCGCGGGCTGGGCTACAAGCTCGACGCCTGACGCCCACCCCTCCCCACGTCTTGGGGGGTTGTCGACAATCTGGCCCGCGCCGGAACGTCGACAACCCTTCAGAACGCGCTGCGAGGGCCTGCGAACGTCAGCGGCCCTGGTTCGCGACGGCGGCGATGGCGTCGGCGGCGGCGTCGGGGTCGAGGTAGCGGCCACCCTTGGTGACGGGCTTGAGGTCGTCGTCGAGCTCGTAGACGAGCGGGATGCCGGTGGGGATGTTCAGGCTGACGACCTCGTCCTCGCCGAGGCCGTCGAGGTGCTTGACGAGCGCGCGCAGCGAGTTGCCGTGGGCCGTCACGAGCACGGTGCGGCCGCCGAGCAGGTCCGGCACGATGCTGTCGTACCAGTACGGGAGCATCCGGTCGAGCACGTCGGCGAGGCACTCGGTGCGCGGCAGCAGCTCGTCGGGCAGCGACGCGTAGCGCGGGTCGGAGGCCTGCGAGAACTCGCTGTCGTCGGCGAGGGCCGGGGGCGGCGTGGAGTAGGAGCGGCGCCAGGTCATGAACTGCTCCTCGCCGAACTCCTCCAGCGTGGCCTTCTTGTCCTTGCCCTGGAGCGCGCCGTAGTGACGCTCGTTGAGCCGCCACGAGCGCGTGACCGGGATCCAGTGCCGGTCGATGCCGTCGAGCACGATCTGCGACGTGCGGATGGCCCGTCGCAACAGCGACGTGTGCGAGACGTCGGGGGCGATGCCGGCGTCGGCCAGCAGCGTGGCCCCGCGGTGCGCCTCCTCCACGCCCTGCTCGTTGAGGTCGACGTCGACCCAGCCGGTGAACAGGTTCTTCGCGTTCCACTCGCTGTGCCCGTGGCGCAGGAGGACGAGCGTGTAGGTCATGTCGACGACCCTACCGCCAGCCCGTCCCTGCGTTTCGGACAGATCCGGGGCACTCTGACCCTCCGAAGTGCCCCGGAGGTGTCCGAGACGGGGCTACGCGTCGCGCCACTCCCGGTGGATCTGGTGGAGCGCCTGCACGTAGTCGTCCTGCGACTGGGTGCCGGCGAGGGTCCACCGGTTCTCGACGACCACGTAGGGGAGCTGCGTCACGCCGAGGGACCGTGCCGTCTCGTCCTGGGTGCGGACGGCATCGGCGTACTCCTCGCTCGCCAGGAGGGCGTCGGCCGTCTCGAGGTCGAGCCCGACGAGGGCCGCCCGGCTTGACAGCACGAGCGGGTCCGCGAGGTCGGCCCCCTCGAGCAGGTGGGCCCGCCAGAGCTGGTGGGCGAGCTCGCGCTGCAGCCCCGGTCCGGCCTCGTCGGCCCACGTGAGGAGCCGCCACGCGTCGAGGCCGTTGGCCTCGACCGCCTCGGCGAGGTTGAGCTCGATGCCGCTGATGCGGGCCGCTGCGGTCACCTGCGCGTCGACGAGGTCGACCTTGTCCTCGCCCCCGAGCCGCTCGGCCAGGACCTCGCGCAGCGGCCTGCCCGAGCTGGGCGCGTCGGGCTCCAGCAGCCGGGCGCGGAAGGAGACCTCGAGCGGTTCACCCGTGAGGATCGTGAACATCCCGGCCGCCCGCTCGAAGCGCGTCACCCCGACGTACGACCACGGGTCCGTCACGTCGCAGAACACCAGAGCCTTCACGGCGCCAACGCTACGTGAGGGCGTCGAGCGACGCCCGGCCCGTGCGGGTCAGTCCTTCGGGCGCAGGTGCTCGAAGGCGGCCAGGTTGGCCGTGGACTCGCCACGGGACTCGCGCCACGCCCACTCCTTGCGGATGGACGAGGCGAAGCCGAGCTCGAGGATCGTGTTGAACGAGTCGTCCGACGCCGAGAGCACGGCGCCGAGGAGACGGTCGACCTCCTCGGCCGTGACCGAGTGCAGCGGCAGGCGTCCGTCGAGGTAGACGTCGCCCGCGGAGTCGATGGCGAACGCGACGCCGTACAGCTTGAGGTTGCGCTCGAGCAGCCAGCGGTAGACACCCTCGTGGTTCTCGTCGGGGTTGCGGGCGACGAAGGCGTGCACGCCCAGCGTGTGCCGGCCCACGTCGAGACGGGTGGTGGTCTTGAGCTTGCGCTCGCCCGGCAGGTCGACCTCGACCACGGTGAGGCCGTGCCGCACGTGGTCGAGCCCGGCCGAGGCCACCGCGTCGAGGATCACCTCGAGCGCCTGGCGCTGGTCGGTCGTCAGGTCGTCGCTCATGTCCTTACACGTCCTTCGTCGTCCCGTGGGCGCCGGCTCGCTCGTCGAAGGCCCGGGCGTAGACCTCCAGCACGCGGTCGACGGTCGCGTCCCAGCCGAAGCCTGTCGCGTGGGCCACGGCCTTCTGGCCCAGGGCATCGCGATGCGCCCGGTCGGTGAGCAGCGGGTGCAGGGCGTCGGCGTAGTCCCGCGGGTCGTGGCCGTCGACCAGCACACCGCTCACACCGTCGGCGACGGCCGTCGACAGACCCCCGACGCGCGCGGCGACGACCGGGGTGCCGCAGGCCTGCGCCTCGATCGCGACGAGCCCGAACGACTCGTTGTACGACGGCACGCAGACCACGTCGGCGGCGGCGTACCAGTCGGCCAGCTCGGCCTGGGTGACCGCCGGCTCCAGCCGGACGACGTCGGCGATCCCGAGCTCGTCGGCCAGCTCGGCGAGGGACGTCGGACGGTCCAGCCCGCTTCCCGAGGCGCCGCCGACCACGACCACCTGGAGCCGCTGCCGCAGCGCCGGGTCGCGGTCGATCATGGCGGCAGCCGCGCGCAGCACCACGTCGGGAGCCTTCAACGGCTGGATGCGGCCGGCGAAGAGCAGCACCGCGGCGTCGTCGGGGAGGTCGAGGAGCGTGCGGGACTCGTCGCGGCGCCCGCTGCGGAACACCTCGAGGTCGACGCCGGGATGGACGACGTCGACCCGGTCCGGCGCGGCGCCGTAGAGGTCGACGAGCTCGCGCCGCTCCTCCTGCGTGTTGGCCACGAGCCGGTCCGCGATGCGCACGATCTCCTCCTCGCCCGCGACGCGGCCGATCGGCTCGGCGCGGTCGCCCTCGGCGAGATGGGCGTTCTTGACCTTCGCCATCGTGTGCATCGTGTGCACGAGTGGAACGTCCCACCGCTCCGCCGCGACCGTCCCGACCTGGCCGGACAACCAGTAGTGGCTGTGGACGAGGTCGAAGTGGTCGGGGCCGGCCACGACCTCGGCGCGCAGGACGTCGCGCACGAAGCCGCACAGCTGGCTGGGCAGGTCGTCCTTGGTGAGTCCCTCGAACGGTCCGGCCGTCACGTGCCGCACCACCACGCCGGGGGCGGCCTCGACCACGGGCGGGAGGTGCCGCGACGTGGCCCGCGTGAACACCTCGACCTCGACCCCGCGCCGGGCGAGGCGACGAGCCAGCTCGAGCACGTAGACGTTCATCCCGCCGGCGTCGCCGCTGCCCGGCTGCTCCAAGGGCGACGTGTGCGCCGAGAGCATGGCTACGCGGCGGGGTCGGCGGGAGGTCGTCACCAGACCATCTTGACGCTCCCCGCCCACCTCCGCAGCGAGAGGGGCGCGCCCTCGACCCCGCCACCGGTGCGACGATGGCGTCATGGTCGAGAAGAGCGTCGAGCAGAGTCCCGCGTCCACCCGTCCCGTCGCCGTCGTCACCGGTGCCAGCAGCGGCATCGGCGCCGCGAGCGCGCGACAGCTCGCGGCCGCCGGCTACCGCGTCGTCTGCGCCGCGCGCCGCGCCGATCGCATCGAGGCACTCGCCGACGAGATCGACGGCATCGCCGTGCCCTGCGACGTGACCGACCCCGACCAGGTGCGAGCGCTCGCCGAGGCTGCAGGGCCTGCGGTGCACCTGCTGGTCAACAACGCCGGTGGTGCACTGGGCCTGGACCCCGTGGAGCACGCCGACGCCGACGACTGGCGTCGCATGTACGAGATCAACGTGATCGGCACCCTCCAGGTCACCCGGGCCCTGCTCCCCGCGCTCGAGGCCAGCGGCGCCGGCACCATCCTCAACATCGGGTCCACCGCCGGACGGATCGCCTACGAGGGCGGGGGCGGGTACACGGCCGCCAAGCACGGCGTCGCGGTGATGACCGAGACGCTCCGGCTCGAGCTCCTGGGGCGCCCGGTGCGCGTGTGCGAGGTCGCCCCGGGCATGGTGCGCACCGAGGAGTTCGCGCTCACCCGCTTCGACGGTGACACCGAGCGCGCGGCGGCTGTCTACGCCGGGGTCGACGAGCCGCTGACCGCCGACGACGTGGCCGACGTGGTCGCCTGGGTCGCCACCCGACCCCACCACGTGAACGTCGACCTCGTGGTCGTCAAGCCCCTCGCCCAGGCCTCGCAGCACAAGGTGCACCGCACTCCTTCGAGTTGACGGTGCGTGCAGATCCTGGAACGGTCGTGGGGTTCCCGTACCCCCCTACGGAAGGATCACACCCATGGCCACGACCGAGGCCCGACCGCCAGGGACGGACGGTGGACGCCCCTCGCGACTGTCGTCCGTCGCTCCTGGCGTCTTCTACCCGTCAGCAGCGATCCTGCTGGCCGTCGTCATCGTCGCAGTCGCCTTCCCCACCTGGACCGGAGACACCCTCTCCTCGCTCCAGTCCTCCGTCATCACCGGCATCGGCTGGTACTACACGCTGGCCGTGAGCGGCTTCGTCGTGTTCGCCGTCTGGATGGGCGTCGGACGTTTCGGCGACATCAAGCTCGGCAAGGACGACGACGAGCCCGAGTTCAGCCTTCCCGCGTGGTTCTCGATGCTGTTCGCCGCAGGCATGGGCATCGGCCTCGTGTTCTGGGGAGCGGCCGAACCGCTCACCTTCTACACGAGCCCGAAGCCCGGCGTCGAGGGCGACTCCGCCGAGCTCGCCAACGCCGCCATGTCGCAGGTGTTCCTGCACTGGGGCTTCCACGCCTGGGCGATCTACGTGGTCGTCGGCCTGGCCCTCGCCTACGCCATCCATCGCAAGGGCCGCTCGGTCTCGCTGCGCTGGATCCTCGAGCCCGTGTTCGGCGACCGCGTCAAGGGTCGCCTCGGTGACGTCGTCGACGTCATCGCCGTCGTCGGCACCGTCGCCGGCGTCGCGACCTCGCTCGGGCTCGGCGTGCAGCAGATCACCGCCGGCCTCGCCCAGATCGGCGTGATCGACGAGCCGACCAACACGATCCGCGTCATCGTCATCGTCGCGATCACCCTCGCCGCCACGATCTCGGTCGTCAGCGGCGTCGGCAAGGGCATCAAGTGGCTGTCGAACGCGAACCTGATCCTCGCGGGCGTCTTCCTCGTGCTCCTCGCCGCCCTCGGCCCGACCCTGTTCCTCTTCCGCGACTTCGTCCAGAACATCGGCAACTACCTGGCCGCGATCGTGCCGCTCAGCTTCAACACGAGCGCGCTCACCGGCCAGGAGGGCCTGGACTGGCAGTCCGCGTGGACGACCTTCTACTGGGGCTGGTGGATCAGCTGGGCGCCCTTCGTCGGCGTGTTCATCGCGCGCATCTCGCGTGGTCGCACGATCCGTGAGTTCGTCGCCGGCGTCCTGCTGGTGCCGACGCTGGTCACGGCGATCTGGTTCACCGTGCTCGGTGGCGCGGCGATCATGCGCCAGATGAGCGAGGGCGACCTCGTGGGGTCCGACGGCGTGACGAGCAGCGAGAACGTGCTGTTCGACCTGCTGGGCACCATGCCTGCGTCGGGTCTGCTGTCGGGCGTGGCGATCATCCTCGTGACGATCTTCTTCATCACGTCCTCGGACTCCGGCTCGCTGGTGGTCGACATGCTGGCCTCGGGCGGAGATCCCGAGCCGCCGACCTGGAGCCGCATCATGTGGGCGGTCCTCGAGGGGGCCGTGGCGATCAGCCTGCTGCTGGCCGGTGGTCTCGGGGCACTGCAGACCGGAGCCATCCTCACCGCGGTGCCGTTCAGCATCGTGATGATCATCGGTGCCTACGCGACCTACAAGGCGCTGAAGGCCGAGCACCGCGAGATCACCCGTCTCGCCCGCCGCGCGCGTGAGCGCGAGTGGCAGGAGGAGCTCTCGGGCCGCGTGGCCGACGAGCTGGTCGACAACTTCGACGAGCACCTGGGCGACCCGGTCGACGACCGGATCGACGCCGCGCTGCGCAAGGACAAGCGGTCGACCTAGCCCTCGACGTGCAGCGACCCCCGACACCACGCGGTGTCGGGGGTCGCTCTCGTTGCGGCGACGGTCAGTGCACGACGACCGGCGGCCGGTCCTCGTCGGCGAGCAGCTTGGACTCCTCGCGCTTGCGCGGCATGAACGCGACCGGCACGAGCGCCACGACGATGAGCGCGAGCGCCACGAGGTAGGTGTCGTGGAACGCGTCGGCCATGTCCTGCAGGACGGTGGCCTGGAACCCGTCGCCGAGCCGCTGGGCGACCTCCAGGGCCTCCTGCGGCGGCTGGGCGCCGGTCCGCTCGGCCTCGCCGATTGCCTGGCCGGCCGTGACCGCGGCGGAGTCCTTGAACCCGTTGGTCAGCAGCACCGTCATGATGGCGACGCCGATCGAGCTGGCCACCTGCTGCACCACGTTGATGAGCGTGGAGCCGCGGGCCACGTCGTGCGCCTTGAGCGTCTTGAGCGCCGAGGTGAAGATCGGCATCATCGTGCCGCCCATGCCGAGGCCCATGACGAACAACCAGCCCATGATGTGCCACAGCGGGGTGTTCGGGTCCGTGCTCGTCGCGAGCCCCACGACACCGACGATGATGCCGACGAAGCCGAACGGCACGATCCGTCCGATCGGCATCCTGTCGACCAGGGTGCCGGCGATCGGCATGGTCAGCATGGCGCCCAGTCCCTGCGGCGCCACGAGGAGGCCGGCCTTGAGGACGCTCTCGCCTCGCACCTGCTGGAAGTAGGTGGGCACGAGCAGGAGCGCACCGAAGAACGCGCCGACGAACAGGAACATGGTGATCGTGGAGACCGCCAGGTTGCGGTCCTTGAAGAGCCGCAGGTCGAGCAGCGGGTGCTTCGGACGGAAGGCCCAGAAGACGAAGCCGACGATCAGCAGCGCACCGACGATCGCCGGCACGAGCACGCGGGTGGACTCGACGGTGCCGGTCTCGGGGATGGAGGAGACACCGAACAGGAAGAGCGCGAGGCCGGGGGACATCAGCAGCATCCCGATGAAGTCGAACGACTCGCTCGGCTCGGCGTGGTCCTTCGGCAGGATGATCTGTGCGTAGACGAGCGCGGCGATGCCCAGCGGCAGGTTGATGAGGAAGATCCAGTGCCACGAGGCGATCTCGATGAGCCAGCCGCCGAGGATCGGGCCCATGATCGGACCGAGGAGCATGGGGATGCCGAGGATCGCCATGAGACGGCCCATGCGGTGCGGCCCGGCCGCGCGGGTCATGATCGTCATGCCCAGCGGCATCAGCATGCCGCCACCGAGGCCCTGGAGCACGCGGAAGGCCACGAGCGACTCGATGCTCCACGCCGAGGCGCACAGCACCGAGCCGATGGTGAACAGGCCGATCGCGGCCATGTAGAGCCGCTTGGTCCCGAAGCGGTCGGCGGCCCAGCCGGTCAGCGGGATCACCGCGGCCAGGGCGAGCGTGTAGCCCGTCACCGACCAGGCGACGGTGGACAGCTCGGAGACGTCGAACGCCTCCTGGAACGTCGGCAGGGCGACGTTCACCACGGTGATGTCGAGGATCGACATGATGGCGCCGAGGACGACGACACCGGCGATCTTCAGGATGTCCGGGGTGATGCGGTCGTCGTCCGGGATGGACGGAGCCGCACCGACGGCGGTCTGGTCAGACATGGTCTTCCTTCTCTGGCAGTCGCAAGGCGTCGCTCGCGAGGATCTGGCCGAGGACCCGGTGCAGGTCGTCGGCGTGCTGGGGGTCGAGCCGGTCCGCGACGACGCGCAGGGCCCGGCGCTTGTGCTCCATCTGCTCGTCGACGAAGTCGAAGCCGTGCTTGGTGAGGCCCACGAGCTTCACCCGACGGTCCTCGGGACTCTCGTGGCGCTCGAGGGCACCGACCTTCACGAGCTGGTCGACGGTGCGGCCGGCGGCAGCCACCGACAGGCCGATGGCGGTCGCGATCTCGTTGATCGCGAGGGGGCGGTCGGCGTGGGCGACGGTGAACATCGCTCGCGCCTGCGTCATGGAGAGGTCGAGCTCGACGAGCTGGTCGAGCCCCTCCGAGTGCACACAGCTCATGAGTCTCTGGACGAACGCCTCCAGGCGCTCGTACACCGCTCCGCGTTCGATGGTCACCGGGAGATGCTAACGCACACGCAACCATTGTGACCACGCGATGATTGTGATCTGCATCTAGTTTCGACCCTGGTGACGCCATGTGGCAGGAGCACGTCCACCGGCCGACTAGACTTCTGGGGGCCCTCCGGCCTCAGCCGGCCCCGGCTCCCCTGTCATCCAGCGCGAGGAACTCCCTGCATGTCCACCCGTCTCGATCTGCGCAACGTCGCGATCGTCGCCCACGTCGACCACGGCAAGACCACCCTCGTCGACGCCATGCTCCAGCAGCAGGGTGCCTACACCGACCACCAGGAGGTCACCGACCGAGTCATGGACTCCGGCGACCTCGAGCGCGAGAAGGGCATCACGATCCTCGCGAAGAACACCGCCGTCCGCTACGCGGGCCCCGGTGCTCCCGAGGGCGGCGTCACGATCAACATCATCGACACCCCCGGCCACGCCGACTTCGGTGGCGAGGTCGAGCGCGGCCTGTCGATGGTCGACGCCGTCGTGCTGCTCGTCGACGCGTCCGAGGGCCCGCTCCCCCAGACACGCTTCGTGCTGCGCAAGGCGCTCGCCGCGAAGATGCCGGTCATCCTCGTCGTCAACAAGGTCGACCGTCCCGACTCGCGCATCGCCGAGGTCGTCGACGAGACCTACGAGCTCTTCCTCGACCTGCTCCCCGAGGACGCCGGCGACGACGCCCTCGACTTCCCCGTCGTCTACGCGTCGGCCCGCGCCGGTCGGGCGTCGCTGACCCAGCCCGACGACGGCGGCCTGCCCGACAACGAGAACCTGGTCCCGCTGTTCCAGACGATCATGGACGCCGTGCCGGCCCCCGAGTACACCGAGGGCGCGCCGCTGCAGGCCCACGTCACGAACCTCGACTCCTCTCCCTTCCTCGGCCGGCTCGCGCTGGTCCGCGTCAAGGAGGGCACGCTCAAGAAGGGCCAGCAGGTCGCGTGGATGAAGCGCGACGGCTCGGTCGAGCGGGTCAAGGTCACCGAGCTGCTCATCACCGAGGCGCTCGAGCGCAAGCCCGGTGAGTCCGCCGGGCCGGGCGACATCGTCGCCATCGCCGGCATGGCGAGCATCAACATCGGCGAGACGCTGGCCGACCCGGAGAACCCGGTCGCCCTGCCGCTCATCCACGTCGACGAGCCGGCCATCTCCATGACGATCGGCACCAACCAGTCGCCGCTCGCCGGCCGCGAGAAGGGCACGAAGGTCACGGCCCGCCTGGTCAAGGACCGCCTCGACGCCGAGCTCATCGGCAACGTGTCGATCCGCGTGCTGCCCACCGACCGTCCCGACGCCTGGGAGGTGCAGGGTCGTGGCGAGCTGGCCCTGGCGATCCTCGTCGAGCAGATGCGGCGTGAGGGCTACGAGCTCACCGTCGGCAAGCCGCAGGTGGTCACCAAGGAGATCGACGGCAAGCTGCACGAGCCCGTCGAGCGCCTGACCATCGACGCCCCCGAGGAGTACCTCGGCACGATCACGCAGCTGCTGGCCGTCCGCAAGGGTCGCATGGAGCAGATGATCAACCACGGCACCGGCTGGGTCCGCATGGAGTTCCTCGTCCCCGCGCGCGGCCTCATCGGCTTCCGCACCGAGTTCCTCACCGACACCCGCGGCACCGGCATCGCCCACCACATCTCCGAGGGCTACGAGCCCTGGTTCGGCGAGATCTCGACCCGTCCGTCGGGCTCGCTCGTGGCCGACCGGGCCGGTGCGGTCACCTCGTTCGCGATGACCAACCTGCAGGAGCGCGGCGTGCTGTTCGTCGAGCCCGCCACCGAGGTCTACGAGGGCATGATCGTCGGCGAGAACTCCCGTGACGACGACATGGACGTCAACATCACCAAGGAGAAGAAGCAGACCAACATCCGCTCGGCGACGTCGGACAACTTCGAGAAGGTCATCCCCCCGAAGAAGCTGTCGCTCGAGCAGTGCCTGGAGTTCTGCCGCGAGGACGAGTGCGTGGAGGTCACCCCCTCCCACGTCCGCATCCGCAAGGTGATCCTGAACGCCTCCGAGCGCGCCCGCGCCGCCAAGTCGCGCCGCTGACGCACCTGGCCCGTCGAACGGGGCACCTCCCACCCGGGAGGTGCCCCGTTCGCATGCTGCCCCGACCGACGACGAGCTCCCGTTCCGGACACGTCCGGGGCGTTCGCGACCCGCCGAGCCACCCGGAACTGTCCAGAACGGAGTGACGGGTCAGGCCTCCTGCAGGTACTCCAGCTGGGCGCGGACGCTGAGCTCGGCGGCGTCCCACAGGACCGGGTCGACGTCGGCGTAGACGTGCTCGACGACGTCGCGCGGCGTCGTGCGGCCGACCGCGACCGCGGCGCGGACCTGGTCGAGGCGCTCGTGGCGGTGCTCGAGGTAGTGGTCGAGCACGGCCCCGGCCTGCTCGACCACCGGACCGTGGCCGGGGAGCAGACGCTCGGCACTCCCCTCGTCGACCAGCTGACGCAGCTTCGCGAGGGAGTCGAGGTACGGCCCGAGGGTGCCGTCGGGGTGGGCGACGACCGTCGTCCCGCGGCCGAGGACCGTGTCGCCCGTCAGCACGGACGGCTCGTCGACCAGGCGCACGCACGCGGAGTCGCGCGTGTGGCCGGGCGTGAGGACGACCTCGAGCCGCAGCCCGTCGACCTCGATCAGCTCGCCGTCGGTGAGCGGCTCGGCGTCGGCGCAGAAGTCGGCCGAGACGGCCCGTGCGGGGGCACCCGTGCGCTCCCGCACGGTGGCGAAGGCGTCGGTGTGGTCGCCGTGGTGGTGCGTGTACAGGACGAGGGCCACCTCGCCGGCCGCCTCGAGGACGCCATCGAGGTGGGCTGCATCGTCGGGACCCGGATCGACGACGACAGACCGAGCCGCGCCGGGCTCCCGCAGGATCCACGTGTTGGTGCCCTCGAGCGTCATGATGCCGGGGTTGTCGGCCCGCACCACCGACGCGCGCTCGGTCACCGTCACCGGGTCAGCCATGGGTCTCCTCCTCGATCGGGTTGTCGAGGAACCACTCCCCGTCGACGTCCACCAGCTTCGGCTCGATGGGCCGGATCTCGCGCGACGCGGCCTCGTCCACGACGTCGGCGGGGTCGACCCGAACCAGCTCGCGGCAGGTGATCCAGGTCGGCGGCAGCATGGCCGCCTCCCCCGCCTTCACCTTCTCGAGCACCGACACGACCGGGGCCCACGCCGCGCGGTCGGCCTCGCCGGGCAAGGTGCCCACGCTCTGCCCCCGGGGGACGGCCGCGACGAAGAACCGGGTGTCGTACCGACGAGGCTCGAAGGCCGGGGTGATCCAGTGCGCCCACGCGCCGAGCAGGTCCGAGCGGAGCACCAGACCCCGGCTGCCCAGGAAGTCACCGAAGCTCAGCTCGCCGGCGTCGAGGTCGAGCCGGGCCTTCTGCAGCTCCGGGGAGGACGTGTCGGCCACGACCGAACCGGCGTCGGTGCCGGCGAACAGGATCCCGGACTCCTCGAAGGTCTCGCGCACCGCGGCCACCACCAGCGCCCGCGCCGTGTCGGGGTCGCACCCCAGCCGGTCGCCCCACTGGCTCGACGTCGGCCCGGCCCAGCCGACCACCTCGCGATCGGACTCCTGGAGCCCACCGCCGGGGAAGACGTACATGCCCGGCGCGAAGGCCATCGACGCCTGGCGCCGCAGGAGGTAGGTCTCGGGACCTGCGGCGCTCGGCCGCAGCAACGCGATGGTCGCGGCGTCACGCGTCGGCGCGGCCGTGCCGTCCCACGTCGCCACGCGGTCACGGAACGACGCCGGCATGGGCACCCGCACGGTCAGCCGACCTCGACCACGAGCTCGACCTCCACCGGTGCGTCGATCGGCAGCACCGGCACGCCCACCGCGCTGCGTGCGTGCACGCCGACCTCGCCGAACACGTCGCCGAGCAGCTCGCTCGCGCCGTTGGCCACGACCGGCTGCCCCGTGAAGTCGGGCGTGCTGGACACGAACACGGTGACCTTCACGATCCGCACCACGTCGTCGAGCGAGCCGACCACGGACTTCACGGCGGCGAGCGCGTTGAGGGCGCACTGGCGCGCGCACTCCTGCGCCTCCTCGGCCGAGACCTCGCCACCGACCTTGCCCTTGGCGACGAGCTCGCCGTCGACCAGCGGCAGCTGGCCGGCGGTGAACACGTGCTGCCCGGACCGCACCGCCGGGACGTAGGCAGCGAGCGGCGGCACCACCTCGGGCAGCGTCAGCCCGAGGTCGGCGATCCGCTGCTCGATGCCGCCGCTCACGACTGGACCGGTCGCTTGAAGTAGGCCACCAGGTTCTCGGGGTTCATGCCCGGCACGATCTGCACGAGCTCCCACCCGTCCCGGCCGAAGTTGTCGAGGATCTGCTTGGTCGCGTGCACCAGCACGGGTGCCGTCAAGTACTCCCACTGCGTCATGCGCCCGACTCTAGCCGCGACCGGTCCGGGTGCGGCAGCGCCGTTCGCTAGACGCGGCGAGCGGCGGCCCTCACATCCTCGTCGTTTCCAGGACAGGAGACCCGGTCGCGTGGAAAGGTCACACCATGTCGATCTTCCCCACGACACGGATCGGCCGCGCCCTCGTGGTGTCGGCCGTCGTCGTCGGCGTGGCCAAGATCGTCCCGTTCCTGCTGCAGGTGTTCTCGCTGACCGGCGACGAGCTCACCGAGCTCCCTCCGCTCACGCCGGCGGGCACCGACACGACCTTCCTGCTGGCCAATCCGGTGGCGTGGTTCCTCGCGGTGGCCGCCGCGGTCTACCTGGCGCTGGCCCTGCGCGACGTGGTGGTGCACCTCGTCAGCCCGGCGCCGCCCCCTCGATCACGACCGCGGACGACCGCCGCGCGCTCGGGGACCAAGCGGCCCACCGCGACGACCTCCACGCGGCGCCCACCGTCAGGACGGACGGCGACCACGCGCACCACGACGTCGAAGCCGAAGCCGAAGCCGAAGCCGAAGCCGCGCGCCGCCGCGGCGACCCGCAGCGCCGGCCGTC
>NZ_JANLGG010000016.1:0-91310 GCF_024655735.1 Aeromicrobium sp. 50.2.37 | reverse complement strand
GCCGGACCGCGGGCCTCCCCGACGCGCACGGACGGCGCGCCCGAGACGTAGACGTCGTCGGGGACGTCCGCGAGCACCGTGGACCCCGCGCCGACCTCGGCGCCCCGTCCGACCACGACACCCGGACCCAGGGTGCTGCGGACGCCGACGCGCGCCTCGGCCCGCACGCGCACCGGCCCGACGACCAACCGGTCCCCGTCGACCCAGTGGCCCGACAGGTCCGTCTCCGGCTCGACGGTGGAGCCCCGTCCCAGCGTCAGCAGCCCGGTGAGGGACGGCATGGCGTGCAGGTCGACGCCCTCCCCCACCTTGGCGCCGAGCAGCCGCGCGAACAGGCTGAGCGCCCCGACGCCGGCGAGCGACCCCACGCGCAGCTCCTCGACGACGCGCTCGGCGGCCCAGAGTCGACGGTGGACGCGCCCGCCACGCGGATGGGTGCCGGGCGTGAGCGGACGCAGCAGGAGCCGCACCAGCCCTGCGGCCAGCAGCGCCCGCACGGGCGGGAGCAGCACCAGGACCGCGCAGGCCGCCGCCGGCCAGCCCGGCTCGGGCCACCAGGTCGCGCCCGTGCCGACCGCGAGCACCTGGACGCCGACGATGAGCCAGGCGATCCACACGAGCCCGCCGAGCGCCCGCAGGGGCAGCAGGAGCAGCAGCTGGGCGAGGGCGGACCGGCGCGGCACGGGACGCACCTCGCGCGCCTGCACGACCGCCGGGGTCGTCAGGGTGTCCAGCCGGGCGGCGAGCGCACCCACGGTCGGGGCCTCGTACACGTCGGCGACGGTCACCTCCGGATGCGTCTCGCGCAGCCGGGCCACGAGCTGGGCCGCCGTCAGGCTCGACCCTCCGGCCTCGAAGAAGTCGTCGCCGGGCCCGCCGACGGCCGAGCCGAGGATCCGGGTCCAGGCGTCGGCCACCAGCGCGGCCGTCCCGTCGAGGGCCGTGGTCGTCGTCGACTCCAGCGGCCACGGCAGCGCGTCGCGGTCGACCTTCCCCGAGGTGCGGACGGGGATCGCGTCGACGAGGGCGATCCTCGGCACGGACGCGGCAGGAAGCCGCTCGCGCAGCAGCGACCGCGAGGCCTTGGCGTCGAAGCCCGCGTCGGCCACCACGTAGCCCACGAGCACGCTGTTGCCGGCCTCCGAGCGGCGGACGGCCGCGGCCGCCGCCTCGACGCCGGGCAGGGCCAGCAGCGCGTTGTCGACCTCGCCCAGCTCGATCCGACGGCCGCCGATCTTGACTTGGTCGTCGGCCCGTCCGGCGAAGAGCAGACCGTCCTCGTCGAGCACGACGCGGTCACCGCTGCGGTAGGCGCGCTCCCAGCCGAGCGAGGGCATCGGCGCGTAGGTGGCGGCGTCCTTCTCGGGGTCGAGGTAGCGGGCGAGCCCGACACCGCCGATGACGAGCTGCCCGGTCTCCCCCGGCGGCACGGGCTGCTCCTGGTCGTCGACGACCGCGAGGTCCCATCCCTCCAGCGGCAGTCCGATGCGCACGGGCTCGCCGGGCTGCAGGCGCGCGCCGCACGCCACCACCGTGGCCTCCGTCGGCCCGTACGTGTTCCACACCTCGCGCTCGGCGGTGGCGAAGCGCTCGCCGATCTCCGGTGGGCACGCCTCGCCGCCGAGGATCAGCAGCCGCACCGCGTCGAGGGCCGACGGCGGCCACATGAGCACGAGGGTGGGCACGGTGGACACCACGCTGACGTCGTTGGCGACCAGCCACGGGGCGAGGTCGGCGCCGCTACGGACGAGCGAGCGCGGCGCCGGGACGAGGCACGCGCCATGCGCCCAGGCGAGCCACATCTCCTCGCAGGAGGCGTCGAAGGCGACGGACAGGCCGGCCATCACGCGATCGCCGGGACCGAGCGGGGCGTCCTGGCAGAACAGCACCGACTCGGCGTCGACGAACGCCGCGGCGGAGCGGTGCGTGACGGCGACGCCCTTCGGCGTGCCGGTGGAGCCCGACGTGAAGATGATCCAGGCGTCGTCCTCGAGCCGTGGCGGCTCGACCGCGCCGGACCCGCGCACCTCGTCCCGGAGGCGGCGCACGACGAGACCGTCGGTCACGACCGCGTCGGCGTGGGCCTCGCGCAGCACCGTGGCCGCGCGCTCCGGCGGGTCGTCGACGTCGATCGGCACGTAGGCCGCCCCCGCGAGGAGGACGCCCAGGATGGCGACGTGCAGGTCCGTCGTCCCCGAGGACACGCGCACCCCGACCCGGGCTCCGCGGCCGACACCGACCGAGCCCAGCTCGTCCGCGAGGGCACCGGCGGTCTCGAGCAGCTGGTCGTAGGTGAGCACGACGTCGCCGCAGGCGAGGGCGGGCTCGCTGCCGTGGGCGTCGGCCGTCGCGGTCAGGACGGCCACGAGGCTCCGAGGAGGTGCGGCGCGGCCCGACCGCAGGAACGTGGCCGGGACCCTCACGCTGTCGAGCACCCGCGCATGCTGCCGGACCCCCGTGAACGGTCGGTGAACGGCGTGGACCCGGCGAGCGGGATCGCGCTCACGCGCGGGGCGAGCCCCGCTCCGCCCGGTCGTGCAGTGCGTCGAGGTGGGCGTCCACGGCGCCCATGTCGTAGCCCTGTCGGAGCCGTACGGGGGTGAAGCGCGCCTCGCGGACCAGGGCAGCGACCGAGCCGTCCGGTCGGCCGGTCACCCTCGGCTCGACGTCGGCGAGGAAGGCGTCCACCTCCCCCGCGTCGTATCCCTCGCGGAACCGGACGAGCGGGAAGCGCGGCGCCGTCACTGCGCCACCCGCGCCCGGACCTCGGCGAGCTGCTCCGTGACCCGGACGAGCGCGGTGCCGCCGCGGCCGTCGCGCGAGGAGATGGAGCCCTCGAGCGACAGGACGCTGCGCACGCCGGGCGTGAGGTGGGGCGAGATGCGGGCGAAGTCGTCGTCACTGAGGTCCCACAGCTCGATCCCCCGCCGCTCGCACTCCTGCACGCACGCCCCCGAGAGCTCGTGCGCGACGCGGAACGGCACACCCTCGCGGACGAGCCACTCGGCGACGTCGGTGGCCAGCGCGAACCCCTGGGGAGCCAGGGCGGCCATGCGCTCGGTGTGGAACGTGAGCGTGCGGACCATGCCGGTGAAGGCGGGCAGGAGGACCTCGAGGGTGTCGACGGAGTCGAACACCGGCTCCTTGTCCTCCTGGAGGTCGCGGTTGTAGGCCAGCGGCAGGGCCTTGAGCGTGGCGAGCAGCCCGGTCAGGTTGCCGATCAGCCGACCGGCCTTCCCGCGGGCGAGCTCGGCGATGTCGGGGTTCTTCTTCTGCGGCATGATGCTCGACCCCGTCGAGTACCCGTCGTCGAGCGTGACGAAGTCGAACTCCTTGGTGTTCCAGAGGATGATCTCCTCGGCCAGCCGGGAGACGTCGACACCCACCTGGGCGAGGACGAAGGCCAGCTCCGCCACGAAGTCGCGTGCGGCCGTGCCGTCGATCGAGTTGGCGGTGGAGCCGGTGAACCCCAGGCTCGCCGCGACCTTCTCGGGGTCCAGCCCGAGCGAGGACCCGGCCAGCGCGCCCGACCCGTACGGCGAGTCGTCGGCCACGCGGTCGTCCCAGTCGGCGAGGCGGTCGAGGTCGCGCACCAGCGGCCACGCGTGCGCCAGGAGGTGGTGCGACAGCAGGACCGGCTGGGCGTGCTGCAGGTGGGTGCGGCCCGGCATGGGCGCACCGAGGTGCTGCTCGGCCTGGTCCGCCAGGGCGGTCACCAGGTCCCGCAGCAGGTCACCGATCCGGTGGGCGTGCTCGCGCAGGTAGATCTTGAACAGCGTGGCCACCTGGTCGTTGCGGGAGCGACCCGCCCGCAGGCGTCCGCCGAGGTCGGGCCCGAGCCGCTCGACGAGCCCGCGCTCCAGCGCCGAGTGCACGTCCTCGTCAGCCGGGTCGGCCGTGAACGCACCCGAGGCGACGTCGGCGTCGAGCGCGTCGATCCCCTGGAGCATCGCGGCCAGGTCGTCGTCCGTCAGCAGGCCTGCGGCGTGCAGCACCTGGGCGTGCGCCCGCGAGCCACGCAGGTCGTACGGTGCGAGCCGCCAGTCGAAGTGCGTCGAGCGCGAGAGCTCGGTCAGCTCCGGCGACGGGCCGCCGGCGAAGCGACCGCCCCACAGGCGGGAGTCTCCAGCTCCGGCGGCGTCGCCCGCCGCTGGGCGGGTCAGGTCGTCGTCGGTGTCGCTCATGGTGTCGCCTCGCTCGTGGATCGGGTGTCGGTGGGGAGCTCGGCGAGCTCGGTGAACCGGGCCGCGACGGCGGCGCCGCCGTCCGGGTCACGACAGATCATCATGACCGTGTCGTCGCCGGCGATGGTGCCGAGCACGTCGGTCTGTCCGGTGTGGTCGACGGCGGAGGCCAGGAACTGCGCCGCGCCGGGCGGCGTGCGCAGCACCACCAGGTTGGCCGACGCCTCGGCCGACACGAGCAGCTCGCGCAGCAACCGCGAGAGGCGCTGCTGCGACGCCGGTCCGTCCTCGGCCGCGCGCGGTGTGCGGTCGCCCCCCTCGGCCGGTACGGCGTACACGAGCGCACCTGCGGAGTTGCGCACGCGGACGGCGTCGAGGTCGACGAGGTCGCGCGAGACCGTGGAGGCCGTCGCCGTGACGCCGTGCTCCTGCAGCAGCGCGACCAGCTCGGCCTGCGAGCGCACCGCCGTCCGCCCGAGCAGGTCGATGATGAGCCGCTGGCGCGCGGGCTTGGTGTCGGGGATGCTCACGGCCACGCGCTCCTCAGGACCGCTCCAGCAGGAAGGCGAGCAGCGCCTTCTGCGCGTGCAGACGGTTCTCGGCCTCGTCCCACACGACGCTGCGGGGGCCCTCCAGCACGTCCTCGGCGATCTCGAGGCCGCGGTAGGCCGGCAGGCAGTGCATGACGATCGCGTCGGGGTCGGCGTGCTCGAGCAGCGCACCCGTGACGGAGTACGGACCGAAGATCGCCTGCCGCTCGGCCTTCTCGGCCTCGTGGCCCATGGAGACCCAGGTGTCGGTGATGACGACGTCGGCACCGGCGACGGCCTCGGCGGGGTCGTCGGTGAGCAGGATCGATCCCCCGGTGGACGCGGCGACCTTCTCGGCGTCCGCGACGACGTGCGCGGCCGGCGCGTACCCGCCGGGCGCACCGATGCGCACGTGCATGCCCGCCACGGCACCGCCCAGCACGTAGGAGTGGGCCATGTTGTTCTCGCCGTCCCCGACGTAGGCCACCGTCAGGCCCGCCAACGGACCCTTGTGCTCGAGCACGGTGAGCCAGTCGGCCAGGAGCTGGCAGGGGTGGAAGTCGTCGCTCAGGGCGTTCACGACGGGCACGCCTGCATGCCGGGCCATCTCCTCCAGGCCCGCCTGCGCGTACGTGCGCCACACGATCGCGTCGACCATGCGCCCCAGCACCCGGGCGGTGTCCGCCACCGGCTCGCCCCGACCCGCCTGCGTGGTGGCCGCGTCGAGGATGACGCAGTGCCCACCCATCTGGGCCACGCCGACGGAGAACGAGACGCGGGTCCGGGTGGACGACTTGTCGAAGACCACCGCGACGGACCGCGGGCCCTCGAGCGGTCGGTGGGCGAAGGGCTCGGCCTTCATGCGCAGCGCGAGCTGCAGCACCTCGGCCTGCTCGGCGGGCGTCAGGTCGTCGTCGCGCAACAGGTGGCGGGTCATGCCAGCACCTCCGCGAGCACCGCCGACAGCGTCGCCGCCGCGTGGGCCGCCTCGGCCTCGGTGAGCACGAGCGGCGGGACGATGCGCAGCCGGTCCGGCGTGGGTGCGTTCAGGACGAGCCCGGCGTCGAGTGCCGCCTTCTGCACGTCGGCCGCGCGGGGCTCGGTGAGCACCACGCCGCGCATGAGGCCGCGGCCGGTGACCTCGAGGACCCGCGGGTGCTGATCCAGCACGGCGGCGATCTGGTCGCCCCGCGCCACGGCGTGCTGCAGCAGGCTGTCCGCCTCGATCGTGTCGAGCACCGCGAGCGCCGCGGCACAGGCCACCGGGTTCCCGCCGAACGTCGTGCCGTGGTTGCCCGGACCGAGGAGCGTGGCGGCCTCGCCGATGCCGATGCACGCACCGATCGGGAACCCGCCGCCGAGACCCTTGGCCAGCGTCACGAGGTCGGGGACGATGCCGGACTCCTGGAACGCGAACCACGCGCCGGTGCGGCCGACACCGGTCTGCACCTCGTCGATCCACAGCAGCGCGCCATGCTCGTGCGTGACGGCGCGGGCGTGCGCCAGGTACCCGTCGGGCGGCACCACGACGCCAGCCTCGCCCTGGATGGGCTCCAGGAGCACGGCGGCCACGGTGTCGTCGACCGCCGCGGACAGGGCCTCGGCGTCGCCGTAGGGCACCCAGCGCACGTCGCCGGGCAGCGGCTCGAACGGCTCGCGGTAGGCGGCCTTCGACGTCAGCGCGAGCGCGCCCATCGAACGGCCGTGGAAGCTGCCCTCCGCCACGACGACCGTGGTGCGGCCCGTGCGACGGGTCGCCTTGAAGGCGGCCTCGTTGGCCTCGGTGCCCGAGTTGGCGAAGAACGTGCGCACGGGCACGCCGTCGCCCGCGTCGAGCAGGGTCGCGAGACGCTCGGCGAGGCGCACCTGCGGCTCGGTGGTGAAGAAGTTCGACACGTGGCCGAGGGTGCCCAGCTGCTCGGTGACGGCCTTCACGATCGCGGGGTGGGCGTGTCCGAGGGCGTTCACGGCGATGCCCGCGAGCAGGTCGAGGTAGTGGTTGCCGTCGACGTCCCAGACCGTGCTGCCCTCACCGCGCACCAGCACCCGCTGGGGGTCGCCGAAGGTGTTCATGACCGAGCCGCGATAGCGCTCGGTCCAGGAGTCCCCGCTCTCGGGGCGCCCCTGGGCGGACAACGGCAGGCTGGCCTTCTGGACGTGCTGGTCGCTCACGACGACTCCTTCGGTGCGCTCGTGGAGTACAGCGCGGTGCGGATGCGGGTCTCGACGCCGGGCAGCACCTGGGTGCCCACACCCTCGTCGGTGAAGATCTCGAGCAGCACGGCGTGCGGCTCGCGACCGTCGACCACGGTGGCGCCCCTGACGCCGCCCTCGACGGCCTTCAGGCAGGCCGTCATCTTGGGGATCATCCCCGACGCGAGGCCGGGCAGGATCTCGCGCAACGCCTCCGGGGAGATCTCGCCGATGACGTCGGTGCTGTCGGGCCAGTCCCGGTACAGCCCCTCCACGTCGGTGAGGACGAGCATCTTCTCGGCCCCGAGCGCGACGGCGAGGGCCGACGCCGCGGTGTCGGCGTTGACGTTGTGCACCTGCCCCGACGCGTCGGGCGCGACGGTGGAGACGACCGGGATCCGGCCGGCGTCGATGAGGTCCTGCACGGCCTCCGGGCGCACGTGGGTGACCTCGCCGACGAGTCCGATGTCGGTCTCGACGCCGTCGATCACCGGACGGGTGGTCGTCGCGGTGAACAGACCGGCGTCCTCGCCGGAGAGGCCGACCGCGAGGGCGCCGTGCCGGTTGAGCAGGCCGACGAGCTCACGCCCGACCTGGCCCGTGAGCACCATGCGCACGACGTCCACGGACTCCGGCGTGGTGACCCGCAGGCCGCCTCGGAACTCCGACTCGATGCCGAGCCGGTCGAGCATGGAGCTGATCTGCGGTCCGCCGCCGTGGACGACGACCGGCTTGAAGCCGGCCAGGCGCAGGAACACGATGTCCTCCGCGAACGCCTGCTTCAGGGACTCGTCGGTCATGGCGTTGCCGCCGTACTTCACCACCACGACCTTGCCGTGGTAGCGCTTCAGCCACGGCAGGGCGCCGGCGAGGGCGGCGGCCTTCTCGGTGTGCTCCCGCCACTCCTCGCGGCTGTGGCCGGCCTCGGGCGAGGTCTCGTCGGTCTGGGGGGTCTCGGGTGTCGTCATGGTGGTCCTCAGGAGGAGTAGGCCGAGTTCTCGTGCACGTACGCCTGGGTCAGGTCGTTCGTCCAGACCGTCGCGGTGCAGTCGTCTGGCTGCTTCAGGTCGATCGTCACGGTGACCGCGCGATCGGTGAGGTCGACGCCGTCGGGCGACTCCCCCGGGCCGCTGGAACGGCAGACCCACACGTCGTTGAGGGCGACGTCGAGGTCGGCCGGGTCGAAGGCCGCCTGCGTGGTGCCGACCGAGGCCAGGATGCGTCCCCAGTTCGGGTCCTTGCCGAAGATCGCGCACTTGAACAGGTTGCTGCGGGCCACCGAACGGCCGACCTCGACCGCATCGGCGTCGGACGCGGCGTTGACGACCGTGATGGCGATCTCGTGGTCGGCGCCCTCGGCGTCGGCGAGCAGCTGCAGCGCGAGGTCGCGGCAGACACCGTGCAGGGCGGCGCCGAACGCGGCGGGGTCGGGCGCGACGCCCGAGGCGCCACTGGCCATCAGCAGGACCGTGTCGTTCGTGGACTGGCAGCCGTCGGAGTCGAGGCGGTCGAACGTCAGGGCGGTGGCTGCCCGCAGGGCCTCGTCGGCTGTCTCGGAGTCGAGCACGGCGTCGGTCGTGATGACGACCAGCATCGTGGCCAGCGCGGGGGCGAGCATGCCGGCACCCTTCGCCATGCCGCCGATGGTCCAGCCGGAGTCGCCGAAGTCCTCGGCACGTGTCACGAACTCCTTGGCGACCGTGTCGGTCGTCATGATCGCGGTGGCGGCGGCATGACCACCGTCATCGCTGAGGCCGTCGATGGCGTTGCCGACCCCGCCCAGCAGGGCGTCGCTGTCGTTGAGCAGGCCGATCAGGCCCGTGGAGCAGACCTGCACCTCGACCGCACCGACGCCGAGGCGCTCGGCGGCCAGCTCGGCGGTGCGGTGCGTGAGGGCGAACCCGTCGGGGCCGGTGTAGCAGTTGGCGCCGCCGGAGTTGATGACCACGGCCCTGGCCGCACCGGTCTTGATCGCCTCGGCGCTCCACAGGACGGGGTTGGCCTTGCAACGGTTGGACGTGAAGACGGCGGCCGCGGCGCTCAGCGGCCCGTCGTTGACGACGACGGCGACGTCGGGCGCTCCGGTGGACTTCAGGCCCGCGGGCACGCCGGCCGCACGGAAACCCTGGGGGGTGGTGACGCTCATGCCGCCACCCCCGAAGGAAGAGCACGGTACGAGATTGCCGGCACGAGGTGCTGGTCGTTCACTCGCTGACGCTCGCTCATGGGGAGACTCCTGTGGTCGGCAGGCCCGTGGTCTCGGGGAGACCGAGGGCGAGGTTCATGGACTGGATGGCGCCGCCGGCGGTGCCCTTGACGAGGTTGTCGATGACGCTCGTCACGACGAGTCGACCGGCTGCCTCGTCGACGGCGACCTGCAGCTGCGCCGTGTTGGCGCCGAGTGTCGCGGCCGTGGTGGGCCACTGGCCCTCGGGCAGCAGGTGGACGAACGGCTCGCCCTGGCCGGGACCGCCGTAGGCCTCCTCGTAGACGGCCCGCACCCGGGCCGCGTCGACGCCGTCGGCGAGCCGCGCCGTGGACGTGGCGAGGATGCCGCGGGCCATCGGGACGAGCGTGGGGGTGAACGAGATCGTCACACCCTCGCCGCCGGCCTTCGTCAGGTTCTGCACGATCTCGGGCACGTGCCGGTGCACGCCCCCGACGCCGTAGGGCGAGGCGGCACCCAACCCCTCGGAGGCGAGCAGGTGGGCCTTGGGCGCCTTGCCGGCGCCGGAGAAGCCGTTGGCGAGCACCGCCACGAGGTCGTCGGCCGCCACGATCCCGGCGGAGACGGCCGGCTGCAGACCGAGGGTCACGGCGGTGACGTTGCAGCCGGGGACGGCGATGCGGCGGACCCCGGCGAGGTGGTCACGCTGGCGGCCGGCGCCCACGAACAGCTCGGGCAGGCCGTAGGGCCACGTGCCGGCGTGCTCGCTGCCGTAGAACGCGGTCCAGTCCTCCGCGCTCTCCAGGCGGTGGTCGGCGCCGCAGTCGATGACGAGCACGTCGTCACCGAGCTCGGCCGCGATGCGTCCGGACTCGCCGTGCGGCAGGCCGAGGAACACGACGTCGTGCCCGCCGAGCGTGGAGGCGTCGGTCGGCTGGATCACGCGGTCGGCGAGCGACACCAGGTGCGGCTGGTGCTCGCCCAGGCGCGATCCGGCGCTCGACGCGGCGGTGACCGCACCGATCTCGACGTCGGGATGGGCGCTGAGGAGCCGCAGCACCTCGCCACCGGCATAGCCGCTGGCTCCGGCCACGGCTGCTGTGAAGGTCGTCATCGGTCCACCTTGTCAGGTTCGATCGGTCGGGTGGGCGCGTCGGTCAGTCGGTGCCGAGCTCCATGGCGGCCGCGTCGAGCGCCTGCTCCCCCACTCCGCCGGCGCTGTCGGACCCGGCCGCAGGGTTGGCCTCGATCCGCATCGCACCACCGGCAGGGAGCTCGCCGAAGAGCGTGCCGTTCTCGACGAGCACCTGGCCCTGGTCGAGCGGCTGGCCGGCGTACATCTCGAGCTTCGCGCGGGAGTCGGCGATGTCGAGGTTGCGCATCGTGAGCTGCCCGATGCGGTCGGTCGGACCGAAGACCGCGTTGTCGGTGCGCTCCATCGACAGCTTCTCGGGGTGGTAGGAGAAGTTCTCGCCCTGCGTGTCGAGGATCGAGTAGTCCTCGCCCCGGCGCAGCCGCAGGGTGACGCTGCCGGTGACGAGCGAGGCGATCCAGCGCTCCACCGACTCGCGCAGCATCATCGACTGCGGGTCGAGCCAGCGTCCCTCGTACATGAGCCGTCCGAGCCGGCGTCCGTGGGCGTGGAAGTTGGCGATGGTGTCCTCGTTGTGGATCGCGTTCACGAGCCGCTCGTAGGCGATGTGCAGCAGCGCCATGGCCGGGGCCTCGTAGATGCCGCGGCTCTTGGCCTCGATGATCCGGTTCTCGATCTGGTCGGACATGCCGAGCCCGTGACGGCCGCCGATCGTGTTGGCCGCGTGCACGAGGGCCACGGGGTCGCCGCCGAAGGTGTCGCCGTCGATCGCGACGGGACGCCCGGCCTCGAAGGTGACGGTCACGTCCTCGGTGTCGATGTCGACCGACGGGTCCCAGAACTTGACGCCCATGATCGGCTCGACCGTCTCGAGCGAGACGTCGAGGTGCTCGAGCGTCTTGGCCTCGTGGGTGGCGCCCCAGATGTTGGCGTCGGTGGAGTAGGCCTTCTCCTGGCTGTCCCGGTAGGGCAGGTCCCGCTCGGTGAGCCACTGGCTCATCTCGGTGCGTCCGCCCAGCTCGTGGACGAACTCGGCGTCCAGCCACGGCTTGTAGATCCGCAGCGCGGGGTTGGCCAGCAGGCCGTACCGGTAGAACCGCTCGATGTCGTTGCCCTTGAACGTGGACCCGTCGCCCCAGATGTCGACGCCGTCCTCGTGCATGGCGCGCACGAGGAGCGTGCCGGTGACGGCACGCCCGAGCGGGGTCGTGTTGAAGTACGTGCGGCCGCCGGAACGGATGTGGAACGCACCGCAGGCGAGGGCCGCCAGGCCCTCCTCGACGAGCGGCTTCTTGATGTCGATGGCCCGGGCCAGCTCCGCGCCGTACTGCATCGCGCGACCGGGGATGCCCGAGATGTCGGGCTCGTCGTACTGGCCGATGTCGGCGGTGTACGTGCAGGGCACGGCGCCCTTGTCGCGCATCCACGCGACCGCGACGGAGGTGTCGAGCCCTCCGGAGAAGGCGATGCCGACGCGCTCGCCGACGGGCAGGGAGGTGAGGACCTTGGACATGCCTCACATTCTTGCATAAGGCTGCAAAGTCTTGCAGAGGGGGTGGGCCTGCGGCCGCTCGGGTGCTGCTCGACCTGCGGCTGCGCCTCCTCGGCCTCGACCCGTCCTGCGGCTGCGCTGCCGCGGCTCCGACTCCCCCTGCGCTCCGAAAGGGGCCTCGGCCGGCAGCCTGGGTGCGTGCCGGCCCGGGGTCTCGGAGCTTGGCGGGGTGGGCGGTAGGAGAGACACCGAATACGAGCGCGGAGGTAGGCCTGACACCTCAACGCGCGTCAATGAGGTGCCAGACCTACCTCCAGCCCGAGAATTCGGTGCCCTACCTACCGCCCCACCGGCCGTTCCGTGCCCTCCCTACCGCCCGACCCGGCCAGACCCCGAGACCCGAGGCCGGCACGCACCCAGGTCCCCGGTCGAGGCCCCTTGCGAGAACCACCACGACGAGGAGCCGAGGGGCGCAGCCGCAGGACGCGGGTCAGCGCAGCGTGCCCCCGAGGGCCTCGCCGGCGGCGACGAGCGCGGCACGCGCCTCGGCGATCTCGGCATCCTTGAGGGTGCGGTCCGGGGCGCGCAGCCGCACCGCGAAGGCGAGCGACTTCTGCCCCTCGGGCACCGGTGCCCCGGTGTACACGTCGAACAGTCGTACCGACTCGACCACCGCGTGGGCCGAGGCGAGCGCGGAGCGCAGGGCCTCGGCCGTCACGCCGGCGTCGACGATGAACGCGAGGTCCTCCTTGGCCACGGGGTAGGTCGAGAAGTCCGGGCGGGGCCCGACCTCGGGCGACGCCGCGAGCAGCGCGTCGAGATCGACCTCGCCCGCCACCGACCGCGCCGGGAGCCCGTACTCCTTCAGCACCGACGGGTGGAGCTCACCCGCGTGCCCGACGACTCGACCGTCGAGCACCAGTGCGGCGCAACGTCCCTGGTGGAACGGCGCGACCTGCGCCTGCTCGACCGTGAGGTCGACGTGCAGGGCGTCGGCGAGCCGGCGTGCCACCGCGACGGCGTCGGCCCAGGTGGCCGCCCGTCCCGGACCGGCCCAGCCGGAACGCTCCCGCTCCCCCGCCAGGACCCATCCGGCATGGAAGGGCTGGTCGGGCAGGGCCGCGTCGAGCGCGGCGATCTCGTCGCTCGTCGGCCTGCGGTCCGTGCCGTAGATCGGCGCGGCGGGAGCGCCGGGGCGTGGGTGGAAGACGCGCCCGATCTCGCTGATCTGCACCGCCTCGTGACCGCGGCCGACGTTGAGCGCAGCCGACCGGAGCAGGCCGACGAGGAGCGTGGTCGTGAGACCGGGCTCCTGCGCCGACAACGGGTTGGCCAGCAGCACCTGCCGGCGACGGGCGTCGTCGGCGGGCAGCGCGAGCCGGTCGAGGTCCGCCTCGCCCACGAAGGGCAGGGTGGTGACCTCCACCAGTCCGGCGCCCGCGAGCACGTGGCCCACACGCCGACGCAGCTCCTGGTGGCGGGTCAGGCCACGCCCACCCGTGGGCGTCGGCAGGACCGACGGCACCTGGTCGTAGCCCGCCGTGCGAAGCGCCTCCTCGACGAAGTCGTAGGGGTCGTTCAGGTCGAAGCGCCAGCTGGGCGGGGTCACGTGGAGGACGTCGCCGTCCTGCTCGACCATGCAGCCGTTGCGCTCGAACGTGCGCCGGGCGTCGTCGGCCGAGATCGGCACGCCGCTGATGCGGGCGGGCAGGTCGACGGGGACCGTGACGGCCGTGCGCGCCGGCGGCTCGCCGACCACGGTGGCGCCGGGCTCCAGGGTGCCGCCGCCGAGCTCCACCAGCAGCTCGGCCACGCGGGCCGCCCCGACGAGCGTGAGCTCGGGGTCGACGCCGCGCTCGTAACGCTTGGCGGCCTCCGAGGGCAGGCGGTGCCGCTTGACGGCGCGGAAGATGGTCACCGGGTCCCAGTACGCGGCCTCGACGACCACGGCGGTGCTCGTGTCCGAGAGCTCGGTCGAGGCGCCGCCCATGACACCGGCCAGACCGATGGGACCGGAGTCGTCCGCGATCACGAGGTCCTCGGGCGTGAGCGTCCGCTCGACGTCGTCGAGGGTCGTGAGGCTCTCCCCCGCACGGGCCCGGCGCACGACGATGTCGCCGCGGACCGTGTCGCGGTCGTAGCAGTGGTTCGGCTGGCCCAGCTCGAGCATGACGTAGTTGGAGACGTCGACGGCCAGGGAGATGGAGCGCATGCCGGCATCGGTGATGCGCCGGGCCATCCACGCGGGGGTGGGACGGGTCGGGTCGACACCCGAGACGACCAGCGTCGTGAAGACCGGGCAGCCCTCGGGATCCTCGACCCGCACGGGGTACGCCGGCACGTCTGCCGCGGGCACGGGACGGTCGGCGGGGTCGGTGAACGGCACGTCGAACGCGAGGGCGGCGTCGCGGGCGACACCGCGCAGGCTGAGGGCGTACGAGCGGTCGGGGTTGACCTCGAGGTCCAGGGTCTGGTCACCCAGCCCGAGGAGCGCCACGGCGTCGTCACCCGGCTCGGCCGACCCCGGCGCGAGCACGAGGATGCCTTCGGCCGACGTCTCGTCGTCCGGAAGCCCCAGCTCGCGGGTGGAGCAGATCATGCCGTCGGAGACGTGGCCGTAGGTCTTGCGCGAGCCGATCTCGAAGCCCATCTCGGGCAGGTAGGTGCCCGGGAGCGAGACGACCACCAGGTCGCCCACGCCGAAGTTGTGCGCACCGCACACGATGCCGCGCGAGGCGACGTCCTCGCCCGGCGCGTCGGGCACCGACGGCTCGTTCTGCTCGGGTCCGACGTCCACGCGGCACCAATTGATGGTCTTGCCGTTCTTCTGCTCCTCGGGACGCACCTCGAGCACGCGGCCGACCGTGAGCGGCCCGGTGATGCCGCCGCCCACGATCTCCTCGAGCTTGAGGTCGTACATCGTCAGTCGGTCGGCGATCTGCTCGGTCGTCACGGCAGGGGGGAGCTCGACGAGCGATCGCAGCCACTCCACAGGGACGCGCATGTCTACAGACCAACTCCGAACGGCTGGGTGAAGCGGATGTCGCCGTCCCACAGGTCGCGCATGTCGGCGATGTCGTAACGGCTGATGATGGTGCGGTCCAGGCCCATGCCGAAGGCGAAGCCCGAGTACTCCTCGGGGTCGACGCCACA
Organism: Aeromicrobium sp. 50.2.37; assembly: GCF_024655735.1. Lineage (NCBI taxonomy): Bacteria > Bacillati > Actinomycetota > Actinomycetes > Propionibacteriales > Nocardioidaceae > Aeromicrobium > Aeromicrobium sp. 50.2.37. Next base: position 76,498 of record NZ_JANLGG010000016.1, on the reverse strand, counting down.
CGCGACCAGGACGCGCGGGTTGACCACGCCACAGCCGCCCCACTCGATCCAGCCCTCCCCGCGACAGGTGCCACAGTCCGCGACGGCGTCGGCGGCGTTGCGGCAGACGTAGCAGAGCAGGTCGACCTCCGCGCTGGGCTCGGTGAACGGGAAGTACGAGGGACGGAAGCGCGTCGTGATCTCGTCGCCGTACACGGCCGACGCGAAGTGGTCGAGCGTGCCCTTGAGGTGCGCCATCGACAGACCACGGTCGATCGCCAGGCCCTCGACCTGGTGGAAGACCGGCATGTGCGTGGCGTCGGCCTCGTCGGTGCGGTAGACGCGTCCGGGGCAGACGACGTAGATCGGCGGCGTGCGGGTGAGCATCGTGCGCGCCTGCACCGGCGACGTGTGCGTGCGCAGCACCAGCGCGGCACTCTCCGGCTCGACCCAGAACGTGTCCTGCATCGTGCGCGCCGGGTGGTTCGGGCCCAGGTTGAGCGCGTCGAAGTTGAGCCACTCGGCCTCGACCTCGGGGCCCTCCGCGACCTCCCAGCCCATCGCGACGAAGATGTCGGCGACGTGCTCCCGGATGGTGGTGATGGGGTGCCGGGATCCGATCGGCTCGACGTCGGTCGGCAGCGTCACGTCGACGGTCTCCTCGACCAGACGACGCTCCTCCTCGACCGACTCGAGCTCCGTGGAGCGAGCGGCGAGTGCCTGGTTGACGGCCCCGCGCGCCTGTCCGACCCGCTGCCCCGCGTCCTTGCGGGCCTGAGGGGGGAGCGCGCCGATCTCGCGGTTCGCGAGCGCGAGCGGGGAGCGGTCGCCGGTGTGGGCGATGCGCACCTGCTTGAGCGCGTCGAGGGAGTCGGCGGCGGCGATCGCGGCGAGGGCGGCATCGCGCACACGCGCGACCTCGGCCTCGCCCAGCGCGGCGACCTCGACGGGGTCGTAGTCGGAGTTCGGGGCGGACACCCCAGCAGTCTAGTGAGCCGGTCACCCGGACGGACCGGCCCGGGTCGCGGTGGCCGGGCCCGTGTCGGTCAGTCGGTCAGGGCGTCGGGCTCGTTGACCGGCACCCAGACCCGGATGCAGGCGCCCCCACCGTCCGCGTCGCCGATCTCGATGCGCCCGCCGTGCTCCTCGACGATGCCGCGCACGATGTACATGCCGAGCCCGCTGCCGGCCCCGGGGCCGGAGCGCCAGAAGCGGCTGAACACGCGCTGGCGCATCTCCTCGGGGATGCCGGGACCCTGGTCGTGGATCTCGAGCACCGCTCCCCCGCCTCCGGCAGCGGCGTCCTCGCCCAGGTGCTCGACGACGACCTTCTTCAGACCGTGCCCGTGGCGCATGGCGTTCTCGATCAGGTTGGTGGCCACCTGGGTCATCCGGTCGGCGTCGCCCCACACCAGGTGCGGCTCGCCGACCGTGGTCAGCTCGAAGGGCTCGCCACCGGCCGAGGCGCTGCGCAGCACTCCCCTGACGACCTCGTCGAGCTTCACGGGTCCGCGACGCAGGGTGAGCCGGCCCGCGTCGATGCGGGCGGCGTCGAGCAGCTCGGTGATGAGTCGGCTGAGGCGGTCCGCGTCGGAGTCGACCGTCTCGAGCATGAACTGACGCTGCTCCTCGGAGAAGCGGTCCCACTTCGACAGGAGGGTGGCGGTGAAGCCCTTGATGCCCGTGAGGGGCGACCGCAGCTCGTGCGCGACGGTGGCCACCAGGTCCGAGCGCTCACGGTCCCGCTGGTTGCGCACCTTCGCGTTGCGCACGCTCGCGATGACCTTGACCACCGTGCCGCCGGGCCGGTCGCGCACCAGTCGGGCGGTCACGAGGTACTCGCTGCCTCGTGGCGAGTACCAGGACTGCTCGGAGAGCCGGTTCCTGATGTTCAGCCCGTCGTAGGGACGGGTGGAGTCGTACCAGCTGTTGCCGTTCAGGTCGTCGAACGGCATGGCGTCGGACAGGTGCATCCCGAGCATCTCGCCCGGCGCGGCCCGCGCCATCTTCTCGATGCGTCCGTTGACGTACTCGACGATCCCGTCCGCTCCGGCGATGACCACGCCGTCGGGGAAGTCGTCGAGGTCCATGGAAGGAATCTAGTACGAATGAACTACACGCGACGAGCGCCGCGGGCCGACGCGAGCTCGACGAGGGCGAGGTTGCCGTCGACGTGCTCGCCGGACGGACCCTCGACGACGTCCTCCAGCCCGATGCGCGTGGAGACCCCGAGCTCGACCGCGAGGTCCAGCATCGGCCAGGCCGAGCGGCCCTCTCCGTGCAGCAGGACCGGGAGGCCGGTCGGACGCACCAGCTCCAGCAGCGTCTCGGCCGTCGCGCGCTGGTCGGGGGCGTCGGCCAGCTCGAGCAGCACGACCGACGTCTGCTCGCGCCACGAGGACGCCAGCCAGTCGCGGGCTGCGTCCTCGGTCCAGAGGCCGGCACTCACCTGGACCCCGCGGTCGACGAGTGCGGCCGCGAGATCCACGGCGTCACGCTCGTGCCAGTTGACCGACGCGTGGTCCGGCAGCACCGTCCACGCGGCCACGGCGCGGGCCGGCGAGGTTCCACCGGTCCACGCCCACGCACCCGTCGTGACCCCCACCGGGACGTCCACGACGGCGCGGACGGCCTCGACCCAGCGCGCGACGTCGGCCGGCTCGAGGCTGTCGCGTCCGTCGCCCGTGCGCGGGTGCACGTGCAGGTCCTGGGCGCCGGCGGCGACGACGGCGGCGGCGTCGGCCGCGCAGGCCTCGGCGGTGACCGGCACCCCAGGGTGCTCGTCGGCGTCGCGGGACCCGTTCAGGCAGCACTGCAGGACGGTGGTGGTCATCGGTCCCCTTGCGCACGCGCACTGGCGTAGAGGCACACCGCGGCTGCGGTGGCCAGGTTCAGGCTCTCGGCCCGACCGAGGATCGGCACGGCCACGGCGAGGTCGGCGGCGTCGCGCACCTCGGCCGGCAGTCCCTGGGCCTCGTTGCCCATGACCCAGGCCGTCGGGGCGGCCAGGTCGAGACCCGAGCCCTCGCGGTCGGCGTCGAAGAGGTCGACGTCGGCGTCGCCGTCGGTGGCGAGCACCTGAAGTCCGCGTGCACGGAGCGCGTCGAGCACCTCGCCGTGGTCGCGGTGGACCACGACCGGCAGGTGGAACAGGCTGCCGGCACCGGCCCGGACGGCCTTCGGGTTCGTGGGGTCGACGCTGTCGGCCGACAGGACCACGGCGTCCGCCCCGGCGGCGTCGGCGCACCGGATGACCGCACCGGCGTTGCCGGGGTCGCGCATGTCGTGGCACACCACCACGAGGCGTGCCTCGTCCGGCACGGCCTCGAGCCCCCTGACGACCGTGCGGCACACGGCCACGATGCCCTGGGGCGTGGTGGCGTCGGCGACCTCGGCGAGCACCTCGTCGTCGACCACCGTCCAGGTGACGGAGGCGGCGTCGGCCGCCTGGTGCAGGAGCGGGTGTCGCTCCTGCGCCGCGGCGGTGGCGAAGACCTCGAGCACCACGTCGGGCGCGGCGAGGGCCTCACGGACGGCCTGCGGGCCCTCGGCGAGGAACTCGCCGGTCTCGGCCCGGAAACGCCGCGTGGCAAGCCGTCGAGCACGCTTGATCCGTCCACTGCGGACGGTCACGGTGTGCTCGGGGCTTGCCACGGGCGTGGGTGCGAGGGCGGTCAGGCCGACGCGTCTTCCTTGGGCGCGTTCACGTCGGCCGGAAGGTTGTCCTTCGCGACCTGGACGAGCGCGCTGAACGCGGCCGGCTCGTTGACGGCCAGCTCGGCGAGCATCTTGCGGTCGACCTCGACACCCGCGGCCTTCAGGCCCTGGATGAAGCGGTTGTACGTGAGGCCCTCGGCGCGGACGGCAGCGTTGATGCGCTGGATCCAGAGACGACGGAAGTCGCCCTTCTTGGCCTTGCGGTCACGGTAGTTGTAGACCAGGGAGTGAGTGACCTGCTCCTTGGCCTTGCGGTACAGGCGCGAGCGCTGGCCACGGTAGCCGGACGCCCGCTCGAGGGTCTCGCGGCGCTTCTTCTGCGCGTTGACGGAACGCTTGACGCGTGCCATAGGGGTTCTCCTTCGGGTGGGGTGCGGTCAGCGACCGAGCAGCTTCTTGACCATCTTGGTGTCGGCCTTGGACACGTCGACCGTGCCGTCGAGACGGCGGGTGCGGGTGCTGGGCTTGTGCTCCAAGAGGTGCCGGCGGCCGGTCTGCTCGCGACGGAGCTTGCCCTTGCCGGTGATCTTGACGCGCTTCTTCATGCCCGAGTGGGGCTTGAACTTCGGCATCTCATGCCTCCATGTCTGGGTCGAGGTTCTCGCTTCGACGCCGGGGCTTCTTCGGCGTCGCAGTCTTCTTCTGGGCCTCACGGTGCGCCTTGTCGGCGGCCGCCTCGGCCTCGCGCTCCGCGGTCTTCTCCGCGGTCTTCTCGGCCTTCTCGGCCTTGACCTCGGCCTGGGCCTCGGACTTCTTCTTCAGCGGCGCGAGCACCATCGTCATGTTGCGACCGTCCTGGCGCGGGTGCGCCTCGACGACGCCGAGGTCAGACACGTCCTCGCCCAGCTTCTGCAGCAGGCGGTACCCGAGCTCGGGTCGGTGCTGCTCGCGGCCGCGGAACATGATCGTGATCTTGACCTTGTCGCCCGCCCTCAGGAACCGCACGACGTGACCCTTCTTGGTGTCGTAGTCGTGCTGGTCGATCTTCGGACGAAGCTTCATCTCCTTGATGATGGTGTTCGTCTGGTTGCGTCGTGACTCGCGTGCCTTCTGGGCGGCCTCGTACTTGAACTTGCCGTAGTCCATGAGGCGGCACACCGGGGGGCGGGCCGTCGGGGCGACCTCGACGAGGTCGAGGTCGGACTCGGCAGCGAGGCGCAGGGCGTCCTCGATGCGGACGATGCCGACCTGCTCACCGCCGGGTCCGACGAGCCGGACCTCGGGTACGCGGATGCGGTCGTTGACGCGCAGCTCTGTGCTGATGGATCCTCCTGTGGTCTGTGTCCAGGAGGCCCACGACAATGGCCCCCGTCCGACAGGACGGAGGCCACCGATGCACGCCGTCGGTGCGAACCGAACAGCGTCGCTCGGCCGGGCGTACCGGCCGAGGTACCCCCCGATCCGCGGATCGAGCAGGTGGGAGGTGGGCCTCCACTTCCCTCCCAGCATAGCAAACCCTCGCGCCCTCGTGAAAATCGGCGCACCGGCACGGCTCGGCAGCGGTCCGGGACGGCCGACATCGGGGCGAAACACCGCGGACGCCGCCGGGCAACACCGGCCGCTCACCATGGGCCCAGGAGGTGTCGACATGAGGTGGAGGGTCAGGGCCACGTTCCCGGATCGGCCCGGTCTGCTGGGCCGGATCGCGCTGGCATGCGGGGAGGCCGACGTGAACATCGTGGGGATGCAGGTCTTCTCGACCCGTCCCACGGTGACCGACGAGTTCGTCGTCGAGGCAGGCGACGACTGGACCGACGTCGCCCTCGCGGAGCTCTTCGTCGGGGCCGGCGGCACCGCCGTCGCGGTCACCCGTGCCGACGAGGACGCCGTGCTGGACACGCCGACGCGCTACCTCGACGCCGTCCACCAGGTCCTGGAGGAGGGACGCGACGTCGAGGACGTGCTCGCCGAGCTGCTCGCCACCGAGCCGCCCGACGTGGCCGACTACGCGGGCCACGACGTGCTGGACCTGCGGCGGCGCAACGGCACCGCCCTGAGGATCAGCCGAGCGGTCCCCTTCACGGCGGTCGAGCGGGCGCGCGCCCAGGCCCTGCTGTCGCTCGTGAGCGACGCCGGCGTCGACGTCCCCCTCATCGCACCCTCGCCACGCCACCCGATGCCCCTGGTCCGTCCGGCCGGACTCGCCGACATCGAGGCCGTGGCGGCGCTGCACGAGCGGTGCAGCGTCGACACCCTCTACACGCGCTACCAGGTGCCGCTGCGGATGCCGATGACCACGCGGATGGCGCGACGGCTCGTGACGCCCGAGCACGGCCTCGCGCTCGTCGTCCAGGTCGGTCTCGACCTGGTGGGTCACGGGGTCCTCGAGCCGCTCGAGGACCGGTTGGTCTTCCAGCTGCTCGTCGAGGACGCCTGGCAGGGGCGCGGCTTCGGCACGTTGCTGGTCAAGCACGCGGCGCGGCACGCCAAGGCGCAGGGCGCCGAGCACCTCACCTTCGTGTCGGCCGGGTCCAACGACATGCTGCTGCGTGCCGTGGGCGCGGCCGGCTTCGTCGCCCGGGTGGAGCGCCACGATGCCGCCGTGCACATCACCGTCCCGCTCGCCGGCGTTCGGGCGGCCGAGAGCGCGTGAGGTGATCCTGCTGGCTGCCGCCCTGCCTCGGCTCGTCCTACGGCTGGGCGGTGGATGACGCGCGGATACGAGGCCGCTTTCCGCGCGGCCGCTACCTTCGAGGTCAGGAGGACGAGAGCCGCTGCCCGGCCGCACCAGCCGTCGAGACCGTGCTCAGCCCCCGGTCACCCAGGCGTGGCCGACCTCGGTGGACACCAGCCGGTCCCCCGCCGCCAGGTGTCGCAGGTCGTCGGTCTCCACGACCTGGAAGTGCGGGGAACCGAGGTCGAGCAGCAGCGCGGCGGCGCCCTCGGACTGCGCCGCCACGGCGGCCGCCTGGCCCCACACGGGGACCGGCCGAGCCTGTGGGTTCCAGCGTGTCATCGCCTCGAGGCTGCTGAACGTCAGCAGCGCCTGGCGGCCGTCGGCGCCGGTCATGAGCACCGCGGCCATGTCGGCGTCCTTGTCCCCGGTGGTGAGGGCCTCGGGGCCGGCGGCCTGGCTCGCGGCCCCGAGCGTGGCGACCACGGGCACGAAGACGCGTACGGAGCCGAGGACCGCCAGGACGGCCACGGTGTCGCCCAGGGCAGCACCGAGTCGAGGATCGAGCCGTCCGTCGTCGTCGGGGAACGCCGGCTCGGCCAGCGAGCGGCCGGTCACGGGACGCGCCGCACCAGGTCGTCGACGACCTGACGCACCCGGCCGTGGCCGCTCGTGCCCTGCAGGGCGAAGAGCATGAGCCGCTCGTCGTCGACCGTCACGAGGGTGGGCCAGGGAGCGCCCTCCCCGAAGGCGAAGCCCTTCACCCGGTTCCACGGCACGTGGTGCGTGCGGTACCCGTTCACGACCTCGAGCTCGTCGTCGGAGACGGTCACCCGGCTGCGTCCGATGCCGTGCAGGATCGCGATGAAGACCGCGATGGAGCCGTACAGCGTGAGCGCCTGCGACAGCGTGACCTGGGCGCGGATCTCCTGCGGCAGCGCGAGGGTGATCGCGACCGACATCGCCACCAGGGCCACGCAGGACCCGTAGGCGACGTAGCGGGTCCCGCCGGGACGGTGGGTGGTCATACCCGGCACGCCAGGATGTCGGTCACGAGGATCCCGCGGGCGCCCAGCTCGTAGAGGCTGTCCATGATCTTCTGGGCGGCGTCGCGCGGCACCATCGAGCGCACCGCGACCCACCCCTCACGATGCAGGGGCGACACGGTGGGCGACTCGATGCCCGGCGTGAGCTCGACCGCCCGCTCGACGTGCTCCGCGCGGATGTCGTAGTCCATCATCACGTACGTCCGGGCGACGAGGACGCTGTCGAGCCGGCGCTTGAACACGGCGTACCCGTCGGGCTCGACGGCCTCGGCCCCGCCGCGCGTGATGAGAACGGCCTCGGACGAGAGGATCGGGTCGCCGAACACCGCGAGGTCGGCCTGGCGCAGCGTGCTCCCGGTCTCGACGACGTCGGCGATCGCGTCGGCCACGCCGAGGCGGATGGAGGACTCGACCGCACCGTCGAGGCGGACCACGGTCGCCGAGACACCGCGTGCGCCCAGGTAGTCCTGCACGATGACGGGGTACGAGGTCGCGATCCGCTTGCCCTCCAGCTCGGCGATGGCGGACATGGACCCGGTGGGCGCGGCGAAGCGGAACGTCGAGGCCCCGAACCCGAGCCCGATCTGCTCGGTCGCCGGGGCTGCGGAGTCGAGCAGGAGGTCGCGGCCGGTGATGCCGACGTCGAGCGTGCCCTCCCCCACGTAGACGGCGATGTCGCGCGGACGCAGGTAGAAGAACTCGACGTCGTTGTCGGCGTCGACGAGGACGAGGTCCTTGGTGTTGCGGCGCTGGCGGTAGCCCGCCTCCGCGAGGATCTGGCTCGCGGCGTCGGACAGGGCGCCCTTGTTGGGAACGGCCACTCTCAGCATGGTGGTGACTTTCTGACGAAGGGGGTCGGGCCCGACCGGCGTCCGCCACGACGGGGGACGGTGACCGGATCGCACGACAGCGGCACGGCCCGAGGAGGTGCTGGGTCCGCTGTCGTCACAGATGCGCGTAGACGTCGTCGAGCGAGATGCCGGCGGCGATCATCATGACCTGGGCGTGGTAGAGCAGCTGGCTGATCTCCTCGGCCGTGCGCTCGGGGCCCTCGTGCTCGGCGGCCATCCAGGACTCGGCGGCCTCCTCGACCAGCTTCTTGCCGATCGCGTGCACGCCGGCATCGAGCTCGGCGACGGTGCGCGAGCCCTCGGGCCGGTCGCTGGCCTTGGCGGCGAGCTCGGCGAACAGGTCGTCGAAGGTCTTCATGGTGACCTCAGTCTAGGGAGGCCAGCGTGCGCAGGGTCGCCCAGGTCGACAGCGCGGCCTCGGCGGCCTCGCGACCCTTGTCCTCGACGCTGCCCTCGAGCCCGGCGCGGTCGAGCGCCTGCTGCTCGGTGTCGCACGTCAGCAGACCGAAACCCACCGGCACACCCGTGTCGAGGGACACCCGCGCGAGGCCGTCGGTGGCTGCGGCCGAGACGTACTCGAAGTGAGGTGTGCCGCCTCGGATGATCACGCCCAGGGCCACGACCGCGTCGAAGCCGGCCGCCGCGCACCCCTGGGCGACCAGCGGCAGCTCGAACGAACCGGCGGCCCGCACGAGCGTGGCGTCGGTGACCCCGGCGTCCGACAGGGCGCGCTGGGCGCCCGCGATCAGGCCGTCCATCACCTGGTCGTGCCAGCTGGAGGCCACGACGGCCACCCGGGCCCCCGTGGCGTCGACCTGCAGGGTGGGTGCTCCGTGTCCGCTCATGCCGTCGTTCCCGTCGTCTCGTCGAGGCCCAGGTCGGGCAGGTCGTGACCCATCCGCTCCGCCTTGGTCCTCAGGTACTGGATGTTCTCGGCGGTCGGCTGGATCTGCAGGGAGATCCGCTCGGCCACCTTCACGCCGTAGGCCTCCAGCTGCGTCGCCTTGTCCGGGTTGTTGGTGAGCAGCCGGACCGAGCCGATGCCGAGGTCGCGCAGCATCTGGGCGCCGGCGGCGTAGTCGCGCTCGTCCTCGCCGAACCCGAGGGCGAGGTTGGCGTCGACCGTGTCTCGGCCGGCGTCCTGCAGGGCGTAGGCCTGCAGCTTGTGCAGCAGACCGATCCCTCGGCCCTCGTGACCGCGCAGGTACACCACCACGCCCGCCCCCTCGGCCTTGACCGCCGCCATGGACGCCTGGAGCTGGGGCCCGCAGTCGCAGCGCCGCGAGCCGAACACGTCGCCGGTCAGGCACTCCGAGTGCAGACGGACCAGCACGCTCGCACCCTCTGCGGCCGCCGCGGCGAGGTCTCCGTGCACGAGGGCCACGTGCTCGGCCCCGTCGATCGTGTCGCGGAAGCCGTGTGCGGCGAAGGTGCCGAACTCGGTGGGGAGCGTCGTCGTGGCGAGTCGCTCGACCTGGGACTCGTGCAGACGCAGGTGCACCTGCAGGTCCTCGATCGACACGAGGGCCAGGTCGTGCTCGTCGGCGAACGCGCGCAGGGCGGGCGCCCGCATGAGGGTGCCGTCGTCGTGCACGACCTCGCCGATCACGCCGACCGGCGTCAGGCCCGCGAGCCGGGTGAGGTCCACCGCGGCCTCGGTGTGTCCGGCGCGCGCCAGGACGCCACCCTCCTTCGCACGCAGGGGCAGCACGTGGCCCGGCATGACCAGCTCGAACGGCTCGGTCGCCGAGTCGGCGAGCACCCGGACCGTGCGCGCCCGGTCGGCTGCCGAGATGCCGGTGGTGATGCCGTCGCGGGCGTCGATCGAGATCGTGTAGGCGGTGCGCATCATCTCGCGGTTGTGCGGCGTCATGAGCGGAATGCCGAGCCGGTCGAGGATGGCCCCCGGCGCGGGTGCGCACACGTAGCCGCTGGAGTACCGCACCAGGAAGCCCATCAGCTCCGGCGTGGCCTTGCTCGCGGCGAAGATGATGTCGCCCTCGTTCTCGCGGCCCGGGTCGTCGACCACCACGACGGCCTTGCCGTCGCGGATGTCGGCGATCGCCCGCTCGATGCTGTCGAGGCGGACCGTGTCGCCGCCGGCGTCCGAATACGTCGTCATGACTGCTGCTCCTTCGGGAGGCGGGCGGCGAGCAGCCGCTCCACGTACTTGGCGAGGACGTCGACCTCGAGGTTCACCGCGTCGCCGGGGGCGAGGGTGCCGAGCGTCGTGTCCGCGAGGGTGGTGGGGATGAGGGAGACCGAGAACCAGGCGTCCGCCGCCCCCGGCCCGGCACCCCCGCCGGGGGCAGTGTCGTCCGCCGCCCCCGGCCCGGCACCCCCGCCGGGGGCGTCGACGACCTCGACGACCGTGAGCGACACCCCCTGGACCGTGATCGAGCCCTTGGGGACCAGGTAGCGGGCCAGCTCGGTCGGCAGGGAGAAGCGCAGCACGTCCCAGTGCTCGCTCGGCGTGCGGTCGACCAGCGCTCCGGTGCCGTCGACGTGCCCCTGCACGATGTGCCCGCCCATGCGCGCACCGGCCTGCATGGCGCGCTCGAGGTTGACCTCGTCACCGACCTCCAGGCCACCGAGCGACGTGCGGTCGAGCGACTCGGCCATGACGTCGGCGCTGAAGACGTCGCCGTCCCCCTCCTGCGACGACAGGGCCATGACCGTGAGGCAGCAGCCGTTCACGGAGATCGAGGCGCCGTGCGTCGCGTCGGCCGTGACGACGGGGCCGCGCACCGAGAGGCGCACGGAGTCGCCGAGCGGCTCGATCGCCGTGACGACGCCCTTCTCCTCCACGAGTCCGGTGAACATCAGGGCATCTCCTCACGTGGGGCACGGCCCGGCGTGCCGATGATGCGGATGTCGGGGCCGATCCGCGCGACGTCGTGCAGGTCGATGGGACGCAGGTCGGCCAGCGTCGCCGCCTCGCCCTCCAGCGCCGCCCGGCCCGATCCGAGCATCGCGGGAGCGATGTAGCCGATCACGCGGTCGACCAGGCCCGCGTTCCAGAACGCGCCGGCCAGGCGGGGACCGCCCTCGAGCCACACGTGCCGGATGCCGTTCTCGACCATCTTCGCGAGCACCTCGTCGGGCTCGCGGCTCTGCACGAGCAACGTCGGCGCCACCCGGTCGAACACCCGGTAGTACGAGGGGATGTGGGTCTCCCCCACCACGACGCGCAACGGCTGCTGGTCGTACGGGAGCGGGAGGTCGTCGGCGTCGCGGACGGTCAGGCGCGGGTCGTCGGCCAGGACCGCGCCGGTCCCGGCCATGATCGCGTCGGCACCGGCACGGAAGCGCTGCACGTCGCGTCGGGCCTCGGCCGAGGTGATCCACTTGCTCGAGCCGTCGGGAGCGGCGCTCAGGCCGTCCATGGTCGCGGCGTACTTCCAGGTGACGAAGGGGCGACCGTGGGTGAGGGCGAAGGTCCACTCCACGTTCAGCTCGGCGGCCTCGTCGGCGAGCAGCCCGGACTCGACCTCGACGCCGGCCGCCCTCAGGCGGTCGGCGCCACCTGCGGCGTCGGGGTTCGGGTCGGTCTGGGCGAACACGACCCGGGCCACCCCTGCCTCCAGCAGCGCCTCGACGCACGGGCCGGTGCGCCCGGTGTGCGCGCACGGCTCGAGCGTGACGACCGCCGTGGCCCCACGCGCGGCGTCGCCGGCCTGCTGGAGCGCGTCGACCTCGGCGTGCGGCGTCCCCGCACCCCGGTGCAGGCCGACCGCCAGCTGCTCCCCCGCGGGAGTCAGCAGGACGCACCCGACCCGAGGGTTGGGAAGCGCGCGAGGCACGGAGCGCGCGGCGTCGATCGCCACGCGCATGGCCTGCTGCTCGGTGCCGCTGCGTCCAGCCTCGGTGCCCATCGTGTCCTCCGGTCGGGCTCGCCGATCCGGGGTCGTCGGGTCGGGGCACGGGTCCGCTCGGACCCGGCGCCAGACCCCGCGTGTGCCTCTCATCCGGACTTTCACCGTCGGTACCGGAGTTCCACCGGTTCAACCATCCTCCCGAAGGAGGGCGGGTCGCGGACTATGACCGCCGGCTCGGAATTGCACCGACCCCGGAACACGCGAGCTGTTGCTCGTACGGCGAAAGTGTAGCCGGGCGCACGAGACCCTCGGCCGCCGTCTCCCGATGAGAGACCGGGACCACGTCCCGAGGCGTCCGTCTCAGTGGCGGCAGGCGGCGTCGGCGAGCCCGCGCAGCGTCTCGACCATGGCGCCGGGGTCGTCGGCGCCGAACACCGCGGAGCCGGCGACGAAGGTGTCGGCACCGGCCTCGGCGCACCGCTCGATGGTCTCGACCGAGACCCCGCCGTCGACCTGCAGCCAGATCTCGCCGCCGGTGCGCTCGATGAGCTCACGCGTGCGGCGGATCTTCGGCAGGCACAGGTCGAGGAACTTCTGACCACCGAACCCGGGCTCGACGGTCATGACGAGCACCATGTCGAGCTCGGGGAGCAGGTCGGCGTACGGCTCGATGGGGGTGGCCGGCTTCAGCGCCATGGACGCGCGTGCACCCTGCGCGCGGATCTCGCGCGCCAGCCGCACGGGCGCGTGCGCGGCCTCCACGTGGAAGGTGACGCTGCCCGCTCCGGCCTCCACGAACTGCGGTGCCCAGCGGTCCGGGTCGGCGATCATCAGGTGAGCGTCGATCGGCTGGTCGGCCGCCTTGCTCAACGCCTCGATGACCGGGGCCCCGAGCGTCAGGTTGGGCACGAAGTGGTTGTCCATGACGTCCATGTGCAGCCAGTCGGCCGTCGGGATCCGCGCCGCTTCACCCGCCAGGTTCGCGAAGTCGGCGTTGAGCAGGCTCGGCGTGATCTGGATGGCCATGGCCGACAGCGTAGTGGCGTCCCGTTCCCGGCGGTCAGCGGCGGCGCAGGAGCGCGAGGAACATGGCGTCGGTGCCGTCGCGGTGCGGCCACCAGCGGTGCACCGACTCGAGCGTGGCGACGCCGGGGCCCACCGACTCCACCACCTCGAGGGTCTCCTGGACCAGGGGCGAGCACGTGGCGTAGCCGACGACCCCGCCAGGACGCGTCAGCTCGACGGCACGGCGCAGCAGGTCGCGCTGCAGCGGCACGAGCGAGGCGAGGTCGTCGGGCGAGCGTCGCCAGCGCGACTCCGGGCGTCGGCGCAGTGCACCCAGCCCGGTGCAGGGGGCGTCCACGAGCACGCGGTCGAACGAACCCGGCTCCCAGGGTCCCTCGCGGCCGTCGTGGACGGTGACCTCCACGTCGGGAAGGGCGCGCAGCCCCTGCCGCACCAGCTCGGCCCGGTGCGGCTGGACCTCGTTGGCGACGAGGTGGGCACCTCGCTGCGCGGCGAGCGCCCCCAGGAGGGCCGCCTTGCCACCGGGTCCCGCGCAGAGGTCGAGCCACCGGGCGTCCGGTCCCTCGAGCGTCACCTCCGCCAGGGTGACCGCGACCATCTGCGACCCCTCGTCCTGCACACCGGCCAGGCCGTCGCGCACGGCGGCGACGTCGCCCGGGTCTCCCCCGTCGAGCACGCGCGCGTAGGGAGAGACCGAGCCGGGCCGCCCGGGGAGCCGCGCGGGGTCGACCAGACCGGGACGAGCCACGAGCGTGACGCGAGGCGGGACGTTGTCGGCCGCGAGCAGCTGCTCCAGCTCGTCGGCGGCGTCGACGGACCGCAACGCGGTCCGCAGACCACCGACGATCCAATCCGGGTGGGAGTACCGCACGGCGAGCGCATCGTCACCGGCGCGACCTTGCAGGATGCGTTCGAGCCACGTGTCCAGGTCGTCGGCCGCGATCTTGCGCATGACCGCGTTCACCAGTCCGGCCGTCTTGTGCCCCACCACGCGTCGCACGAGGCTCACGCTCGTGGAGACCGCGGCGTGCGACGGGACCCGCATCGAGAGCGCCTGGTGGGCGCCGAGCCGCAGCACGTCGCGCACCTCGGGGTCGAGAGGTCGGTTGACGAGGGAGTCGATCACGGCGTCGTAGGTGCCCCGCAGACGCAGCGTGCCGTGCACGAGCTCGGTCGCGAACGCGGCGTCGCGGCCCTCGATGCGGCGTTCGCGCAGCAGCTGCGGCAGCAGGAGGTTGACGTACGCGTCGCGCTCGTCGGCCGCCCGCAGCACGTCGTACGCGACGCCGCGGGACGGGTCGCTCACGAGGTCCTCCTCATGACAGCACCGCGCCGGGCTCGATCGACGTGCCGCGCGCCCAGTCCGCGGCCGACATGGCCCGCTTGCCGGTGGGCTGCACCTGGCCGAGGACCACGTCGGTCGTCGCGGTGCCGACCCGGACCTCGTGCTTGTCGGCCCGCACCTCACCCCGCGCGAGGGTGTCCTCGGACGTCGGCGAGACCGGTCCGAGCTTGATCCGCTGGTCCCCCAGCACGGACCACGCGCCCGGAGCAGGAGTGCACCCGCGGACCTGGCGGTCGACCGCGAAGGCCGGGCGGGTCCAGTCGACGTGCGCGTCGTCGGTGGTGAGCTTCGAGGCGTAGGAGACGCCGTCGTCGGGCTGGGACACCGCCGCGGCGTCACCGTCCTCGACGTGGTCGATCGCGTCGACCAGCAGTCGGGCGCCCTCGTGCGCGAGCCTGTCCAGGAGCGTCCCGGCGGTGTCGTCCTCGCGGATGCGCTCGGTGATCGTGCCGAGCACAGGCCCGGCGTCGAGCGCCTCGACGAGGCTGAAGACCGTGGCCCCGGTGACCTCGTCGCCGGCCATGATCGAGCGCTGCACCGGCGCGGCACCGCGCCAGGCGGGCAGCACCGAGAAGTGCAGGTTGAGCCAGCCGTACTCCGGGACGTCGAGCGCCTCACGTCGCAGCAGCGCCCCGTAGGCGACGATCGGGCAGCACGCCGGACCGATCTCGCGCAGGCGGTCGAGGAAGGCCGGGTCGTCGGCACGGGCGGGCTTGAGGACCTCGATGCCGAGCTCCTCGGCGCGGGCCGCGACGGGTGAGGGGTGCAGGGTGCGGCCCCTGCCCTGACGCGCGTCGGGGCGGGTGATCACCGCCGCCACGTCGTGCCGGCTGTCCACCAGCGCCTCCAACGAGGGCAGGGCGGTCTCGGGGGTACCTGCGAACACGATCCTCACGTCGGCCGAGTCTAGGGCGTGCGCCCACGCCGGCCGAGCGGGCAGGACGTGCCGGGGTCAGAAGGCGTGCGGGTCGATCCTGACCCGCAGGGGCGGGATCTTGGCCGCCGAGCGCCCGGACTGCACGTCCTTGAGGGCCGCCGCCAGCGCAGGGCCGTCGCGGCGCGGTGTGCGCAGCACCAGCCGATCGTGCTCCGGCTCCCCCGGGCGCGTCGGCACCGGGACCGGCCCCAGGACCTCGGTGGCCCCCGGCCAGGACCTGGACGCGAGCTCGGCGACGACGTCGGCGGGCGCCTCGACCACCGCGACACGCGCCACCGGGGGCAGGTGCGCCTCGGCGCGCTCGGCCAGCTCGCGCTCGGCCAGACCGGCGGGGTCGGCGCGCACCAGACCCTGCAGCGTGGCCGGGTCGCCCACCGCTACCGCCGCGGCACGCTCCCGTGCCAGCGCCAGGGCGTTGAACCACCGCCGGTGCGCCTCCTCGCCGACCCGCAGGTCGTCGCGGCCCAGCGCCAGCCAGGTGTCCATGAGCACCACGAGCGCGTACCCACCCTCGACCCGCGGCTCGGCACCCGGCGTGGCGAGGACGAGGACGTCGCCGGGCGGTGCCTCCGCCAGGACGTCGGCGCCTCCGGAGGTGACGACCGCACGGTCGGGGAAGGCCGCCGCGTACTCCTCCGCCGTCCGCAGCTGGCCCACGACGGGTGCGCGCAGCCTGGCGGAGCCGCACGTCGGGCACGTCCACCGCGGAGCCTCGGTGCCGCACCACCGGCAGGCCAGGGTGGCGCCACGGCCACCCTGCGCAAGCGGACCGTCGCAGGCCGTGCACCGCGCCGGGGTCCGGCAGTCCTGACAGCTCAACGACGTGCGGTACCCGCGACGCGGCACCTGGACCAGCACCGGGCCGTCGGCGCGGCGCACCGCGGCGAAGACCTCGTGCGGCAGCCGCGCCGGGGCGCCACCGGCCACGCTGCCGTCGGTGACGTCGAGACGCGGCCACGCACGGCGTCGGGTGACGGCCTCGGCCCGCAGCGACCGTGCCCAGCCCGAGCCGACGATCGACTGCGCCTCGGCCGTGCGCGCGTAGCCGCCGACCAGCACCGCGGCGTCCTCGCGCACCGCCCGGGTGAGCAGGACCTCGCGCGCGTGCAGGTACGGCGCCCGAGGCTCGACGTAGAGGTCGTCACCGTCGTCCCAGACGGCCACGAGACCCAGGTCGTGCACGGGCGCGAACGCAGCGGCTCGCGTGCCCAGCACCACCGACACCTCGCCCCGCGCCACGGCGAGGAACGACCGGTAGCGCTCGGCCGGCTTCTGGCCCGACGAGAGCACCACGTGGCGCCCGTGGCCGAGGACCGACGTGAGTGCTGCGTCCCAGTGGTCGAGCTCGCGCGCGTCGGGCACGCAGACCACCGTCCCCCGCCCCGACCGCAGCGTGGCGAGAGCGGCCTGCGCGACCGCGACGGCGGGGTCGCGCAGGGGCAGCGCCTCCCACACCACCCGGGGCGAGGCGCCCGACTCCAGCGCGTCGAGGAGGCCCGGTCCGTCCGGCCACAGGTGCCAGACCTCGTCGTCGACGCCCGGCAGGTCGTCGTCCGGGCGCGGCACCGAGGGACGCGCCTCGACCTTGGCCTGGCGCGGCGGCACCGCCAGCCGCAGGACGTCGGACAGCGTGCCGGCCCAGCGGTCGGCCACCTCGCGGGCGAGTCCCAGCACCTCGGCACTCAGCACGGGCTCGGCCGAGACGACCTTGGTGAGCGGCGCGAGACGTCCCTCGTGGGCGGTGGTCTCCCCCAGGCCGACGACGTAGCCGTCGGTCGCGCGCCCGGCGAAGCGGACCTTGACCCGGCACCCGGGGACGGGCTGCGGGTCGAGCTCGGGTGGGACGGCGTAGTCGAACAGCCGGTCCAGGTGCGGCAGCGGGGTGTCGACCGCGACCCGCGCGATGCGGACCGGCGCGACCTCGCCCGGCCGCTCGTCGGCACCCTCCTCGAGGGGCACCGACGGCGGCACAGGCTCGGGAGCCGCGAGGAGCTCGAGCTGGTCGCCGGTGGTCACGCGGACTGTCTACCAGGCGGTCCGGACGGTGGGCTCGGGGTCCGGCTGGGTCAGTGGTAGGTGGCCCGCGCTACCGGAGCCCCCAGAGGTAGGCCACCCGCGGATGGAGGCGTCGTGTCCGCGGGTGTCCTACCTGACCCCCGGGACCGCCCGCAGCCAGGCCGTCGGCCCGCCGCACAGCACGACCGCCCGCCACCCACGAGGGGCGACGGGCGGTCGAGGGACGCGGTCAGGCGTGCGCGGCGGCCTTCAGGGCCTCGGCGCGGCCGGTGTCCTCCCACGGGAGGCCGGGGCGGCCGAAGTGGCCGTACGCGGCGGTCTGCGCGTAGATCGGGCGCAGCAGGTCGAGGTCGCGGACGATCGCGCCCGGACGCAGGTCGAAGACCTCGAGCACGGCCTCGCGGATCTTGTCGACCGGGACCGTCTCGGTGCCGTAGGTGTCGACGTAGAACCCGACCGGGTGTGCCACGCCGATCGCGTACGCGACCTGCACCTCGGCCTTGGTGGCCAGGCCGGCGGCCACGATGTTCTTGGCGACCCAGCGCATCGCGTACGCGGCGGAGCGGTCGACCTTGCTCGGGTCCTTGCCCGAGAACGCGCCGCCGCCGTGACGGGCGTAGCCGCCGTAGGTGTCGACGATGATCTTGCGACCCGTCAGGCCGACGTCGCCCATGGGGCCGCCGATGACGAAGCGGCCCGTCGGGTTCACGTGCAGCTTGTAGTCGCTGGAGTCGATGTCGTACTGCGCGAGCACCGCGTCGATGACGTGCTTCTTGATGTCCCCACGGAGCTGGCCGTCGAGGTCGATGCCCTCCTCGTGCTGGGTGGACACCACGATGGCCTCGACGCGCTTGGGCTTGTCGTCGTCGCCGTACTCGATGGTCACCTGCGTCTTGCCGTCGGCGCGCAGGTAGGGCAGCGTGCCGTCCTTGCGGACGGCCGTGAGCTGCTCGGCGAGGCGGTGCGCGATCGTGATCGGCAGCGGCATCAGCTCGGGGGTCTCGTCGATCGCGAAGCCGAACATCAGGCCCTGGTCGCCGGCGCCCTGGAGGTCGAGCGGGTCGACCGAGCCGTCGGCGCGGTTCTCGAACGCGGCGTCGACGCCCTGGGCGATGTCGGCGCTCTGCGCGTCGAGCGTCACCTGCACGGCGCAGGACTCACCGTCGAAGCCCTTGACGGAGGAGTCGTAGCCGATCTCGAGCACCCGGTCGCGGGCGATGCGCGCGATGTCCACGTAGGCCTCGGTCGTGACCTCGCCACCGACCAGCACCAGGCCGGTCGTCACGTAGGTCTCGCACGCCACGCGGCTCTTGGGGTCCTCGGCGAGCAGCGCGTCGAGCACGCTGTCGCTGATCTGGTCGGCGATCTTGTCGGGGTGGCCCTCGGTCACCGACTCGGACGTGAAGAAGCGGCTCACTCGATCTCTCCTGGTGGGGTGGGGTGCGCGTACGGTGCACCGGCGGATGCCGGGACGCGTGCGACAGGTGGTTCCTCGGGGAGTGTAACGACGCTCAAGGCGTGACGTTCCGCCGTCCCGAGCGGCGGACGACCTCGTCCCAGACGGCGTGCGCCAGGGCGCTCTTCGGACCGCGCGGCACGGCGACCTCGGCCCCGTCGGAGCCGAGGATGACGGCCTCGTTGTCGTCCTGGCCGAACACCTTGCCGTCGCTGACGTCGTTGACCACCAGCAGCTCGCAGCCCTTGCGCTCGAGCTTGGCCCGGGCGTGGTCGGCCACGCTCCCGTCGGCGTCGCCGGTCTCGGCCGCGAAGCCGACGACGAACGGGGTCGCGTCACCGGTGCGGTCGCGCACCAGCCCGGCGAGGATGTCGGGGTTCTCGACGAGCTCGATGACGGGGGTGCGGCCGTCGTCGCGCTTCTTGATCTTGTGGCCCGACACGTCGGCGGGCCGGAAGTCGGCGGGAGCGGCGGCCATGACCACGACGTCGGCGGATCGGGCCGCGTCGACCACGGCGGCCTGCAGCTCGGCGGTGGTGACGACCTCGACGACGTCGACACCCGCAGGCAGGGGCACCGACACGTTCGCGGCGACCAGACGCACGGTGGCGCCTCGTGCCAGCGCGGCCTGGGCGATCGCGATGCCCTGGCGCCCCGACGAACGATTGCCCAGGTACCGGACGGGGTCGAGGAACTCGCGGGTTCCTCCCGCGGAGACCACGACGTGCAGGCCGGCGAGGTCCTGGGTGGGCGCGTCGAGCAGGGCCCGGCAGGCCGCGAACAGCTCGTCGGGCTCGGGGAGTCGACCCTTGCCGGTGTCGCTGCCGGTGAGTCGGCCGGCCGCGGGCTCGATGACCACGACGCCGCGCGAGCGAAGCGTCTCGACGTTGGCCTGGGTGGCGGCGTGCTCCCACATCTCGGTGTGCATGGCCGGGGCCAGCACCACGGGGCAGCGCGCCGTGAGCAGCGTGTTGGTGAGCAGGTCGTCGGCCAGGCCGTGGGCGGCCTTGGCCAGGAGGTCGGCCGTTGCGGGTGCCACCACGACGAGGTCGGCCTGCTGGCCGAGCCGCACGTGGGGCACCTCGTGCACGTCGGCGAAGACCTCCGTGGACACGGGCTGCCCGCTGAGCGCCTCCCACGTGGGGGCACCCACGAACTGCAGCGCGGACCGGGTGGGCACGACGCGCACGTCGTGGCCGGACTCGGTGAACAGGCGCAGCAACGACGCCGCCTTGTAGGCGGCGATGCCGCCGGCGACGCCGAGCACGACGCGAGGTCGGTCCGGCACCCCGGCCGCGGGATCGGTCATGAGCGGATGCTCAGGCCTTCTCGGCCTTGACCGTCCCGGTGCTGTTGGCCTCGGAGCCGTCGATGTCCTCCGACGTCAGGAGACCGGCGTTGATCTCGCGCAGGGCGATGGACAGCGGCTTCTCCTGGACCTCGGTCTCGAGGAGGGGGCCGACGTACTCGAGCAGGCCCTCGCCGAGCTGGGAGTAGTAGGCGTTGATCTGCCGCGCACGCTTGGCGCTGTAGAGCACCAGCTTGTACTTGGAGTCGGCCTTGTCGAGCAGGTCGTCGATGGGCGGGTTCGTGATGCCCTCGGCCACGGAACGCGTGCTGGTCACTGTGCCTCGCTGTGATGGATGGCGGAAGAAGTCTGGTCCGGACTCGCGGCGTCGTTCTGGCGCGGGCCCTCGAACAAGCCTATCAACTCCCGGCACGCCGCCGGGACGTCGGTGTTGACGATGGTGACGTCGAACTCGCTCTCGGCCGCCAGCTCCTCGTGCGCGGTGCGCAGCCGACGGTCGCGTTCCTCGGGCCCCTCGGTGCCCCGTCCCAGCAGCCGACGCTCCAGCTCCTCGAACGACGGGGGCGCCAGGAAGCACATCAGAGCCTCCGGCATGGCCTCACGGACCTGACGTGCGCCCTGGAGGTCCAGCTCGAGCAGGGCCGGCTTCCCGGCGCTCAGCCGCTGCTCCACGGGCTCGCGGGGCGTGCCGTAGCGATGGCGACCGTGCACCACGGCCCACTCCAGCAGGCCGTCGGTCTCGACCAGGCGGTCGAACTCGGCCTCGCTCACGAAGTGGTAGTGCATCCCGTCCTGCTCGCCCGGCCGCGGTGGGCGGGTCGTGGCGGAGACGGAGATCCAGATGTCGGGCCGCTCGCGGCGGACGCAGGCCGCGACGGTGCCCTTGCCGACCGCCGTCGGCCCGGCCAGCACCACGAGCCTGGAACGGGCAGGGGAACCGTCAGCGCTCACGGCTGCCGAACTCGCGCAGGAGGGCCTGCACCTGGTTGACGCCGAGGCCTCGGAGCCGGCGGCTGTCGGCGATGCCGATGCGGTCCATGATCTCGCGGGCGCGGACCTTGCCGACGCCGGGCATCGACTGCAGCAGGTCGCTGACCCTCAGCTTGGCGATCACGTCGTCCACGCGCGACTCCGCGATCACGTCGGCGAGGCTGGCACCGGAGTGCTTGAGCCGGTTCTTGACCTCGGCGCGCACCTGGCGGGCCTGTGCCGCCTTCGCGAGCGCGGCCTGCCGCTGCTCGGGCGTCAGCTGTGGGAGGGCCACGATGGTCTACCTCTCTCCTGCCGGACGCCTGCGCGCCACGACGTCGATGGATGCAGGGCGATCACTTCAGGGTGATCTCGCACTCGGTCTTGGCGTTCTTGACCACCGCGGTGCGCTGGTCAGCCGTGGCGTTGAACGCCTCGTAGGCGTCGTTCAGGGTCTTGAGCTGCGCGTCGTCGAGCTCGGCCACGACCTTCTCGTCACGCATGTCCTCCAGCGGCAGGCCGACCTTCTTCTGCGCGGCGAGCACGCCGTCGGTCACCTCGGCCAGGGTCGTCCAGTCGTCCTTGACGCCCGCGGGCGCGTCCTTGGCGATGCTCTTGAACGTCTTGGAGTAGGAGGTGTACGCCGCGTCGGTGCGCGTCTTGCCGAACGAGTTGAGGGTGTCGGCGTTCTTCTCCACGGCTCCGCAGTAGGGGCTCTGCCCACCGCAGCCTGCCAGCAGGACACCGGCCAGGGTCGCCGCCACGGCGGTCGCGGCGTGCTTCACGCGAGGGCGCGTCATGCAGGTCTCCTCGAATCGATGCGGGTGCTCTGACCAGCGCAGACGCGCGGTGGTCAGGGTGAGCCTACAACTGCAGGGAGTCGTTCACGGCGACGGCCGCAGCACGCAGCGCGTCGACGTCGGGACCGGCCGACAGCACCTGGCGCGAGGTGGACGGCAGCACCAGGTGCGCGACGTCGCCGAAGATCCGACGCAGGTCGTCGACGGTGCCGCCCTGGCTGCCGAAGCCGGGCGCGAGGAGCGGACCGTTGACGTCGAGGTCCTCGTCGGTCTCGCCGATCGTGGCACCCACGACGGCGCCGTAGGACCCCATCGGCGTCGCGCCGGCGTTGGCGTCTCGCAGAGCCGAGAGCACGTCACCGGCGACGGTGCCGGTCTGCCGCCCACGGCCCGGCACCCCCGCCGAGCGGCTGTGCTGGACCAGGGCGTGCTGGACCTCCGGACCCTCGGGGTTGGAGGTCAGCGCCAGCACGAACACGCCGGCGTCGTTCTTCTCGGCCACCTCGAGGAACGGCCGCAGCGAGCCGAAGCCGAGGTAGGGGCTCACGGTCACGGCGTCGGCGGCCATGGGGCTGTCCTCGTCCAGGTACGCGTCGGCATACGCCTCGGCGGTGGAGCCGATGTCGCCGCGCTTGACGTCGAGGATCGTGAGGGTGCCGGTGTGCCGCAGGTCCTGCAGTGTGCGCTCGAGGATCGCCACCCCTCGCGCACCGAACCGCTCGAAGAACGCCGACTGCGGCTTGACGAAGCCCACCTGGCCCGCGAACGCCTCCACGCAGGCGGCCGCGAACCGGTCGAGACCCTCCAGGGTGTCCCCCACGCCCCACGCCTCGAGCAACGAGCCGTGCGGATCGATGCCGACGCAGGCAGGACCGTAGGCGTCCATCGCCGCGCGGGCACGGGATCCGAAGCTCACGAGGCGCCTCCCGACGTCGCGGGCGCGGCCGGCTCGAACCGTTCGGCCCACTCCTGGAGCGACCGGACACCCACCCGCTGCTCTCGCAGCGCCTCGATGCCCTGCACTGCGGCGGCGAGGCCCTGCACCGTCGTGATGCACGGGATGCCCTCGGCCACGGCGGCCGTGCGGATCTCGTACCCGTCGACGCGTGCGTTGGCACCGCCGGAGATGCCGTGCGGGGTGTTGATGATGAGGTCGACGTCCTGGTCACGGATCTTGTCGACGATCGTCGACGGCTCCTGGCCCGGGAGCGGCTCCTCCTGCAGCTTGCGGATGACCGTGGCCTTCACGCCGTTGCGGGCGAGCACCACGGCCGTCCCGCTAGTGGCGAGGATCTCGAAGCCGAGGTCGGCCAGCCGCTTGATCGGGAAGATCATGTGCCGCTTGTCGCGGTTGGCCACCGACACGAACACCTTGCCCGACATCGGCAGGCCGTTCTGCGCACCCGCCTGGCTCTTGGCGTACGCGGTGCCGAACGTCGTGTCGAAGCCCATGACCTCGCCGGTGGAGCGCATCTCCGGGCCGAGCAGGGTGTCGACGTACGTGCCCTCGTAGGTCCGGAACCGGTTGAACGGCATCACGGCCTCCTTGACCGCGATGGGCGCGTCGTCCGGCAGCCGTCCGCCGTCGCGGTCGGCCGGGAGCAGGCCCTCGGCACGCAGGTCGGCGACACTCTCCCCCAGCATGATCCGCGCGGCGGCCTTCGCGAGCGGCGTCGCGGTGGCCTTGGACACGAACGGCACCGTGCGGCTCGCCCGTGGGTTGGCCTCGATGACGTAGAGGATGTCCGACGACAGCGCGAACTGGATGTTCACCAGGCCGCGCACGCCGACGCCGCGGGCGATGGCCTCGGTGGCCTCGCGGATGCGGTCGATCTCGAGGTTGCCGAGGGTGATCGGCGGCAGCGCGCACGCGGAGTCACCGGAGTGGACGCCGGCCTCCTCGATGTGCTCCATGACCCCGCCGAGGAACAGCTCGGTTCCGTCGTAGAGCGCGTCGACGTCGATCTCGATGGCGTCGTCGAGGAACCGGTCGACCAGCACAGGACGTTCGGGCGTGATCTCCGTGGCGCGGGTGATGTAGTCACCGAGGGTCTGCTCGTCGTAGACGATCTCCATGCCACGGCCGCCCAGCACGTACGACGGACGCACCAGCACGGGGTAACCGATCTCGTCGGCGATCTGCTTCGCGTGGTCGAACGTGGTGGCCATGCCGCTCTTGGGCGCCACGAGCCCGGCAGCGTCGAGCACCTGGCCGAACGCGCCCCGCTCCTCGGCGAGGTCGATGGCCGACGGCTGCGTGCCGACGATGGTGACGCCCGCCTCCTCCAGCCCGGCGGCGAGGCCCAGGGGCGTCTGACCACCCAGCTGCACGATGACGCCGGCGACTGGGCCGGCCTGCTCCTCGGCGTGCACGACCTCCAGCACGTCCTCGAGCGTGAGCGGCTCGAAGTAGAGCCGGTCGGCCGTGTCGTAGTCCGTCGACACGGTCTCGGGGTTGCAGTTGACCATGATCGTCTCGTAGCCCACCGCGCTCAGCGCCTGCACCGCGTGCACGCAGGAGTAGTCGAACTCGATGCCCTGGCCGATGCGGTTCGGGCCGCTGCCGAGCACCAGGACGGCCGGCTTCTCGCGCGGCTCGACCTCGGTCTCCTCGTCGTAGGAGGAGTAGTGGTAGGGCGTCTTCGCCGCGAACTCCGCGGCGCAGGTGTCGACCGTCTTGTAGACCGGCCGCACGCCCAGGGCGTGGCGCACGCCGCGCACGACGTCGGCGGACATGCCGCGGATGCGACCGATCTGCCGGTCCGAGAAGCCGTGCCGCTTGGCGCGACGCAGCAGCACGGGCGACAGCTCCTCGGCGGCGATCAGGTCGGTCGCGACCTCGTTGATGAGGGCCAGCTGGTCGACGAACCACGGGTCGATGCTCGTGGCCTCGAACACCTCGTCGGGCGTGGCGCCCGCGCGGATGGCGTCCATGACCTTCTTGAGCCGACCGTCGTGCGGGCGACGGACCTCCTCGAGCAGCGCGTCCTTGTCGAGCTCGACCCACTCCTTGGTCCAGTCGAACTCCGCGTCGGGGCGCTCGAGCGACCGCAGGGCCTTCTGGAGCGCCTCGGTGAAGCTCCGTCCGATCGCCATCGCCTCGCCGACGGACTTCATGTGCGTGGTGAGGGTGGAGTCGGCGGCCGGGAACTTCTCGAACGCGAAGCGCGGGACCTTGACGACCACGTAGTCGAGCGTCGGCTCGAAGGACGCGGGGGTCTCGCGCGTGATGTCGTTGGGGATCTCGTCCAGCGTGTAGCCGATGGCCACCTTCGCGGCGATCTTGGCGATCGGGAAGCCCGTGGCCTTCGACGCCAGTGCCGACGACCGGGAGACCCGCGGGTTCATCTCGATGACGACGATCCGGCCGTTCTCGGGGTTCACCGCGAACTGGATGTTGCAGCCACCGGTGTCGACGCCGACCTCGCGGATGACACCGAGCGAGATGTCGCGCAGACGCTGGTACTCGACGTCGGTCAGGGTCAACGCCGGCGCCACCGTGATGGAGTCGCCGGTGTGCACGCCCACGGGGTCGAAGTTCTCGATGGAGCACACGATCACCACGTTGTCCGCGGTGTCGCGCATGACCTCCAGCTCGTACTCCTTCCAGCCGAGGATCGACTCCTCCAGGAGCACCTCGGTGGTGGGGCTCAGGGCCAGGCCCGAACCGGCGATGCGGTGCAGGTCCTCCTCGTCGTAGGCCAGGCCCGAGCCCGAGCCGCCCATCGTGAACGACGGCCGCACGACCACGGGGTAGCCGCCGAGCGCGTCGACTCCGGCGAGGCACTCGTCCATCGTGTGGCAGATGACCGAGCGGGCCACCTCGGCGCCCCACTCCTGCGGCAGTCCCTCGACGATCTGCTTGAAGATCTCGCGGTTCTCGCCCTTCTCGATCGCCTCGACGGATGCGCCGATCAGCTCGACGCCGTACTTCTCCAGCACGCCGGACTTGTCGAGCGCGATGGCCGCGTTGAGGGCGGTCTGGCCGCCGAGGGTCGCCAGCAGGGCGTCGGGGCGTTCCTTCGCGATGACCTTCTCGACGAACTCCGGCGTGATCGGCTCGACGTAGGTGGCGTCGGCGAACTCCGGGTCGGTCATGATCGTGGCCGGGTTGGAGTTCACCAGGACGACCCGGATGCCCTCCTCGCGGAGCACACGGCAGGCCTGGGTGCCGGAGTAGTCGAACTCGCAGGCCTGACCGATGACGATCGGGCCGGAGCCGATCACGAGGATCGACGAGATGTCGGTGCGCTTGGGCATCAGGCGCCGTCCTTCCCAGGGGTGTCGGGCGTGTGGTCGGGGGCGTGGTCGGCCATCAGCTGGACGAACCGGTCGAACAGGTAGGCCGCGTCGTGCGGGCCGGCAGCCGCCTCGGGGTGGTACTGGACGCTGAAGGCCGGGCCGTCGACGAGCGCGACGCCCTCGACGACCTGGTCGTTCAGGCCCACGTGGGTGACGTGGGCGTTGCCGTACGGCGTCTCGAAGGTGCCGTCGAGCGGCGCGTCGACCGCGAACCCGTGGTTCTGGCTCGTGATCTCGACCTTGCCGGTCGTGCGGTCCTGCACGGGCTGGTTGATGCCGCGGTGGCCGTACTTGAGCTTGTAGGTTCCGCGCCCGAGGGCGCGGCCGAGCATCTGGTTGCCCAGGCAGATGCCGAAGTACGGGATGCGCCGCTCCAGCACCTCGCGCAGGACGCCGACCACGTGGTCGGCCGTGGCCGGGTCGCCGGGACCGTTGGACATGAAGACGCCGTCGGGCCGTACCGCCAGCACGTCGTCGATGGTCGAGGACGCGGGCAGCACGTGCACCTCGATGCCGCGCTCGGCCATGCGGCGCGGGGTCATGCCCTTGATGCCGAGGTCGACGGCCGCGACCGTGAACCGCTTCTCCCCCACCGCGGGCACGACGTAGGCCTCCGGCGTGGTCACGTCGTCGAGGAAGCTCGAGCCCTCCATCGAGGGCGCCTCCTGGACGAGCGCGAGGAGCGCGTCGACCGGGCCGTCGACGTGCCGCGACTCGCTGCTGATGGCAGCGCGCATGGAGCCGCGCTCACGCAGGTGGCGGGTGAGCGCGCGGGTGTCGACACCACTGATGCCGACGACGCCCTGCTCGGTGAGCAGCTCGTCGAGCGAGCGGTTGGCGCGCCAGCTGCTGCGCACGCGGGAGGGGTCGCGCACGACGTAGCCGTCGACCCACACGCGTCGGGACTCGAAGTCCTCGTCGTTGACACCGGTGTTGCCGATGTGCGGCGCCGTCATGACGACGATCTGGCCGCGGTACGACGGGTCGGTGAGGGTCTCCTGGTAGCCGGTCATGCCGGTGGAGAACACGATCTCGGCGATCGTCGTGCCCTGCTCGCCGAACGACTCGCCGCGGAACGTCCGGCCGTCCTCGAGGACGAGCACGGCGGGGACCGGCGCACGGCGCGACCCGCTCGGTCGGGTGGTGGACATCTGGGTCATGCGTGCGCTCCTTCGGTCAGCTCGCCGGACAGGACGGTGGGGACGCCACGCAGGAAGGTGGCGACCACACGGCCGGGCAGCTCGCGCCCGGCGTAGGGGGTGTTGCGCGACAACGACGCGGTGTCCCCGGGCACCACGGTGCGGGCGGCGTCGGGGTCGTACAGCACGACGTTGGCCGGCTCGCCCACGGCGAGCGGTCGGCCGTGCTCACGCACGCGGCCGATGCGGGCCGGACGCGCCGAGAGCACCTCCGCGACCTGCTCCCAGGAGAGGGCGCCGGTGTCGACCATCGTCTGCTGCACGATGGGCAGCGCGGTCTCCAGGCCGATCATCCCGAAGGCGGCGGCGGACCACTCGCACTCCTTGTCCTCCATGGGGTGGGGGGCGTGGTCGGTGGCGACGATGTCGATCGTGCCGTCGGCGAGACCCTCGCGCACGGCTGCCACGTCGTCGGCCGTGCGCAGCGGCGGGTTGACCTTGTAGATCGGGTCGTAGCTGCGCACGAGGTCGTCGGTGAGCAGCAGGTGGTGCGGCGTGACCTCGGCCGTCACGTCGATGCCGCGGCTCTTGGCCCAGCGCACGATCTCGACCGACCCGCGGGTGGACAGGTGGCAGACGTGCAACCGGGAGCCGACGTGCTCGGCCAGCAGCACGTCGCGGGCGATGATCGCCTCCTCCGCCACGGCGGGCCAGCCGACGAGACCGAGCTCGCCGGACAGCGCGCCCTCGTTCATCTGGGCACCCTCGGTGAGCCGCGGCTCCTGCGCGTGCTGGGCGACCACGCCGTCGAAGGCCTTGACGTACTCCAGCGCGCGGCGCATCAGGACGGCGTCGGACACGCAGATGCCGTCGTCGGAGAACACCCGGACGCCGGCGGCGGAGTCGGCCATGGCACCCAGCTCGGCGAGTCGCTCGCCCTTCAGGCCCACGGTGACGGCGCCGACCGGCTGGACGTCGCAGAAGCCGCCCTCGCGACCGAGCCGCCAGACCTGCTCCACGACGCCGGCGGTGTCGGCGACGGGCGAGGTGTTGGCCATCGCGTGCACGCAGGTGAAGCCGCCGCGTGCCGCGGACTGCGTCCCGGTGAGCACCGTCTCGGCGTCCTCGCGACCGGGCTCACGCAGGTGCGTGTGCAGGTCGACGAGACCGGGCAGGGCCACGAGGCCCTCGGCGTCGACCACCACGGCCCCGTCCGCGTCGAGGTCCGGACCGATCTCGACGATGACGCCGTCGCGCAGCAGCACGTCGACGGGGTCGCCGCCCAGCGGTCGGGCGTGGCGCAGGAGGTAGGAGGTCATGCCGTTCCTTCGTTCTGGTTCTGGGAGCCGCCGAGCAGCAGGTACAGGACGGCCATGCGGACGGCGACGCCGTTCGTGACCTGCTCGACGATGACGGAGCGGCCGGAGTCGGCCACGTCGGCGCTGATCTCCATCCCGCGGTTCATGGGGCCGGGGTGCATGACGATCCCGTGGTCCGGCAGCCGGTTCATGCGGGCGACGTCGAGACCGTAGCGGCGGCTGTACTCGCGAGCGCTCGGGAAGTAGGCGTCGTTCATCCGCTCCCCCTGGACCCGCAGCATCATGAGCGCATCGGTGCCCTCGAGGGTCTCGTCGAGGTCGTAGGACGTCTTGACCGGCCAGGTGTCCACACCGACGGGCAGCAAGGTGGGCGGAGCGACGAGCGTGACGTGCGCGCCGAGCGTGTGCAGCAGCAGGGCGTTGGACCGGGCCACTCGGCTGTGCAGCACGTCACCGACGATCGTCACCCGCTTGCCGGCCAGGTCGGCGCCGGTGCCGTTCGCCGAATCGTCGGTCAGGTGACGGCGCATGGTGAACGCGTCGAGCAGGGCCTGGGTGGGGTGCTCGTGCGTGCCGTCGCCGGCGTTGACCACGGCGCCCTTCGTCCAGGCCTCGTGCGCCAGCCGGTGCGGGGCGCCCGACGCGCCGTGCCGGACCACCACGGCGTCCGCGCCCATGGCCTGGAGCGTGAGCGCGGTGTCCTTCAGACCTTCGCCCTTGGAGGCGCTGGATCCCTTGGCGGAGAAGTTGATGACGTCGGCGGAGAGCCGCTTGGCCGCCGCCTCGAAGCTGATGCGGGTGCGGGTGGAGTCCTCGAAGAAGAGGTTGACCACGGTGCGCCCACGCAGCGTCGGCAGCTTCTTGATCGGTCGCTGCGCGACCCCGAGGAGCTCCTCCGCGGTGTCGAGGATCCGCACAGCCTCGTCGCGGTCGAGGTCGCCGGCGCTGAGCAGGTGCTTCATGCCGTGCCTCCCTCGATGGAGACGGCGTCGGGCCGGTCGTCGGCCTCCGCGAGGCGCACGCGCACCTTCTCGGTGAGCGACGTCGGCAGGTTCTTGCCCACGAAGTCGGCGCGGATCGGCAGCTCCCGGTGACCGCGGTCGACGAGGACGGCGAGCTGGACGGCCTTGGGGCGGCCGAGGTCCGCGAGCGCGTCGAGCGCGGCGCGGATGGTGCGACCGCTCATCAGCACGTCGTCGACGAGGACGACGGTGCGCCCGTCGACGTCGTCGGGGATCTCGGTGTGCTCCAGCGAGCGGACGGGGCCGCTGTGCAGGTCGTCGCGGTACATCGTGATGTCGAGCGCGCCTGCGTTGATGGGGCGTCCCTCGACCTCGCTCATGCGGGCCGCGATGCGCTTCGCGAGGGGCACGCCGCGGGTGGGGATGCCCAGGATCACGAGACCGTCGGCATCACGGTTGCGCTCGAGGATCTCGTGCGTGATCCGGGTGAGGGCCCGGGAGATGTCGGTCTCGTCGAGGACGGTGCGCCCCGCGTCGGAGGGGGTGGCTGCACGAGCGTCAGGACCGGATGTGCCGTCGGGCACGACCATGTCTGACCTCCTTCTCCGCCTCACGGGACGGTGGTTAAAGGATGTCGAGTGGAACGTGCCCGAGCCTAGCAGCGGCGGCCGGTGCCACCGTCAGGGGTCAGGCGTGGCGGACAGGGACCGCGTGCGCTCCTGGAGGTCCTTCACCAGTCGAGAGCGCGCGTGCGGCCCGACGCCGGACGTGACCAGGGTCCAGCGCCACCGGTCGTCGGTCCAGACCGTCTGCTCGACCCCCTCGTCCTCCTCGTCCACGGGCGACCCGAGCGGGTCCCGCAGCAGGTGGAAACCTGCTGCGGCGCTCCAGTGGACGAGTGCGCGACCACCGTCGTGGTCGACGTGACCGAAGGTGTCACCCCTGCCCTCCACCCACAGGTCACCGAGACCGAGCGAGGCGACGAAGGCCTCCTCGGCACGCCGCTCGTCCTCGACCGCCTCCAGGAGCTCGTCAGGAACGTCCTCCTCCCCGAAGGCCTGGACCGCCGAGAACGGTCCGTCCCAGACGAAGAGGTCGTCGGACAGCGACTCGACGACGCGTAGCTCCTCCCAGCGTGCGATGTCCCCGTGGACGGTGCTGCGCCGCGCCAGGAGCCTGCCGTCGTGCGCGTCGACCACCTCGACGAGCTCGCCGGTCTTGTGGCGGGGCGGAGCCAGTCTCACCTCCCACGCGTCCCGACTCAGGAACGTCGTGCGCTCCGGCGGCGCGGCGGGGTGGCTGTAGTCATCGTCGTCCGGACGCCAGTCCCACGGGTCACGTCGCCTCAGGACGGACGAGACCTCGTCGAGCGGGCGGTCGCCGCGAGCCCGTTCCGTCCGACGTGGTTCGTCGAGCTCCCCGTCCTCGTCGTCGAAGGTGTAGGTGAAGCGGTCGCCCTGGATGCTGCGCGGCCGCCCGGAGAGGTGCTCCACGCGCCAGCGCTGACCGTGCTTCCAGACGCGGAACCGCGTGAGCTGCTCGGACTCCTTGTCGAGCCGGATCGCGACGATGCCCTCGGTCGGCTGCTCGGCCCCCTCACCCGCGGTCATGCGCACGAGGATCTCCAGCCACGCGGAATCGGTCACGGAAGCAGGCTCCCACGACCGGGTCCACCCGACTCGTCTATCGCCGGAAGGTGCTCACGTCCTTCGCGGGAAACGCTGCAATGGCGAGACTTTTCGGGACTTTCGACCCTGTGGTATCGCTCATATGTTCGGTAGTGTGACTGCATGATCACGCAGCACGTCGCCGAGCAGCTCACCACTGCTGCGCGTGCGTTGCGTGAGTACCCCACGACCACCGATGCGCTGCGGGTGCTGCAGGTCGTGCAGAACGCGATCGACGCGGCCAAGGTCGACCTGGTCGCCGAGATGGCCGAGCACGGTGACCACGAGGCCGAGGGCTGCTCGAGCGTGAAGAACTGGCTGCGGGACCAGCTGCATCTCGACGCCAGGGACGCCTCCCAGCTGACCCGGTCGGCCCGGACGTTGACCGACATGCCCGAGCTCGCCGACCTCGCGACGGCTGGTGCGGTCTCGCTGGACCACGTCGATGCGTTCACCTACGCCGCCCGCCACATCGACCCTTCCGCGGTCGAGACCTGCATGGACGCCCTGCTGCACCTGGCCGAACGCGCCGAGCCCGCCCAGATCCGCAGGGCCGTGAAGAAGCTGCGCGACGCCACCCACCCCGACGACCTCGACGAGGCCTGGATCAAGGGCATGGCCAAGCACGACATCAAGCTCTCCGCCGTCGGCGAGGGATTTCATGTGACCGGCTTCCTGCCGTTCGACACCGGTACGAAGTTCAAGACCGTGCTGGAGTCGCTGTCCGCACCGACCTGCGCCGAGGACGACCGACCCGTCAACGAACGACGCGTCACCGCCCTCGACCAGATGCTCAGCAGGATCCTCGAGTCCGGGCTTCCCCAGGACAAGGGCGTCCGACCCCACGTCTCACTGACGCTCGACCTCGCTGACCTCGCTGACCTCGCCGACGACGTCGACACCACGACCGCCGACCTCGCCGGCTTCGGCACCATCGGACCGGCCCAGCTCCAACAGATGCTCTGCGACTCAGCCCTGACCCCGATCCTGACCGCCGGCAAGCACTCGGTCCTGGACGTCGGCCGCACCGCACGTCTGGCCACCCCCGCCCAACGCAAGGCCGTCGTCGCACGACAGGGCGGACGCTGCGGCGGACTCGGCTGCTGGGGGCCCATCGTCCACATCCACCACGTCGAGTACTGGTCCCACGGCGGCACCACCGACCTCAAGAACCTCATCGGGCTCTGCCCGAGATGCCACGCACTCGTGCACCAGGGGTACTTCACGATCGATCCCACCACCCACGAGATCGGCCGCACCCTGCGCACCCACCGCACCGGACGACACACCCGCATCGCCCGAGCGGGCTGAAACCCTCGCCGCCGCAACCGACCTCCCACGAGAGGCACACTGGACCATGGCCGTCACGACCCGCCCTGCCACCGACTTCGACGACGTCCGCACCATGGTCGGCCCCAAGCGACCGGATGCGAACGTCTGCTGGTGCCTGAGCTACCGGCTCACGTCGTCCAAGGAGAACCAGTCACTTGCGGGGACGCAGCGTGGCGAGCGTGTGCGCGAGCTCATGGAGCAGGGCCCACCCGGTGTGCTGGCCTACGACGAGGAGGGCGATGTCGTCGGGTGGGCCGCCGTGCATCCCCGCGCCGACACCTCCTTCGCCACCAACCGGAAAATCCCGCACGTCGACGACCTCGACGTCTGGTCGATCTGGTGCATCCGTGTCCGTCCCGGCCACCGCAAGCAGGGGATCTCCCACGCGCTGCTGGCCGGCGCCGTCGACCTGGCCCGTCAGCAGGGCGCACCCGCGGTCGAGGGCTACCCCGTCGACAACCGCGGCGAGAAGGTCGACCTGACCATGACCTACGTCGGGACGAAGGCGCTCTTCGAGGCCGCCGGATTCGAGCAGGCCGCCGAGACCACGTCGACCCTCGCGGGCTTCCCGAGAGTCCTCATGAGGCTCGACCTGCGCTGACCGGCGCTGCCGCGAACGCCCTACGACACCAGTCCCTCGGACTTCAGCCAGTCACGCGCGACGATCGCCGGGTCCTGCCCCTCGACGTCGACCTTCGCGTTCAGGTCGAGCATGACCTCGTTCGTCAGCTTCGAGAGCACAGGCGCGAACAGGTCTGCGACCTCAGGATGCTTCTCGAGGAA
Source organism: Aeromicrobium sp. 50.2.37 (assembly GCF_024655735.1). Lineage (NCBI taxonomy): Bacteria > Bacillati > Actinomycetota > Actinomycetes > Propionibacteriales > Nocardioidaceae > Aeromicrobium > Aeromicrobium sp. 50.2.37. The sequence continues at coordinate 43,111 of NZ_JANLGG010000016.1, read as the reverse complement.
CGACGTCTTGGCCACGAAGCTCAGGTTGTAGAGCGGGAAGAACTCGCGGTCGTCCTCGAGCACCCTCAGGTCCAGACCTGGGATGCGGCCGTCGGTGGTGAACACCTCGCCGAAGTTGCAGGTGCCGTTGGCCGTCGCCGTATAGATGACGCCGGTGTCGAGGTTGGTCACCTTGGCGAGGTCGGACTCGGTGAGGTCGTAGGCCTTCAGCATCGGCACGAAGCCGTCGTCGCGCTTGGCGAACTCGCTCTCGACGCAGAACGTCAGCTCCTCCGGCGGCAGGTCGGCCAGCTGGGACAGCTTGGTGATGCCGAGCTCCTCGCCCTTCTTCTCGGCGATCGCGAAGGCGTACGTGTTGTTCATCGGCGCGTAGGGCAGCCAGGTCAGGCCGTTCTTCAGGTCGGCGTCGTACACGGCCTTGTACTGCTGCTCCTCACCCTTCACGGGCTTGTCGTTGCCGAGGTAGTTGATCCAGCCCGTGCCGGTGTACTCCGGCGAGATGTCCACGCGACCGTCGAGCAGCGCCTGCCGGACACCGAAGCTGCCCGGGGTGTTGCTGAGGTTGGTCACGTCGGCGCCCGCGACGCTGAGCACCGTCGACATCATGTTGCCGAGCACCAGCTGCTCGGTGAAGTCCTTCGCAGCGACGGTGACCGGTACGCCCTCGAGGGACTTCACCGGCTTGATCGTCCCTGGGTCGGCACCGAGCACGGCGCCGGAGGCCGACTGGAGGCCGCAGCCGGCGAGGGCCAGGTAGAGCAGTCCGGCGACGGTGCCGACGATCGTCTTGCTGGTGTGCTGACGCATGTCAGCCCACTCCCTTCGGGGCAGCCGCGATCTCCACGAGACGAGCCAGCCAGTCGATGAACAGGGCGAGGGCGGCCACGAGGACCGCCCCGACGACCAGCGTCACGTTCTGCTGGAGCTTGATGCCCGTGGTGATGAGGTCGCCGAGCCCGCCGGCTCCCGTGAACGATGCGAGGGCGGCGGTGCCCACGATGAGCACGAGCGCCGTGCGGACACCCGCGACGATGACCCGTAGCGCCAGCGGCAGCTCGACCCTCATGAGGGTGCCCAGGGCCGAGACGCCCATCCCCCGCGACGCCTCGATGAGACGCCGGTCGACACCGTCGATGCCCGTGACCGTGTTGGCCACGATCGGCAGGATGCCGTAGACCGTGAGAGCGGCGATCGCGCCGGTGCGGCCGACGTCGAAGATCACGGCACCGAGCGCGATCAGGCCGATGGCGGGCGCGGCCTGGCCGAACCCGGCGACGGTGATGATCGGCTTGGAGTAACGACGCATCGGACCGCGCGTGAGCGCGATCCCCAGCGGGATGGCGATCAGGCAGGTGAGCGCGGTGGCGATCAGGCTGATGGTCAGGTGCTGCTGCGTGAGGTCGATCAGGTTGCCGGCCGTGAGCGAACGTCGCTCGACGTCGGTGATCGAGGCGGTGTTCACGTACACCAGGCAGCCCGCGACCGCGGCGACCACGACGATCGGCTGGCCGATCCACCGGGCGATGCCGGGACGATCGACGGTGACGTTCGGGGTGGCCGCCTCCCCTTCCACGGCAGGTCGAGCGGTGGCGGTGCTCACGGCTCCACCGGACGCGCGTCGGCGGCAGCGCTGCTGATCTGCTGCATCGCCTGCATGATCGTCTCGACCCGCACGACGCCCTGGTAGGTGTTGCGCCGACCGGTCACGACCACGACCCCGTGCGACGACGTGAGCATCTCGTCGAGCGCGTCGTTGAGGGTCGACGCAGTGCTGACGACCTCCAGCTCACGGTCGCGGGTGACCCGGTCGAGCGACCCGCCGCGCTCGAGCTCCTTGACGGAGACCCATCGCTGCGGACGCTGCTGGTCGTCGAGGACGATGACCCACTCCCGCTCCTTCGCGCGGGCGTCCTGCGCTGCGGCAACCGGGTCCCCGCCGACCTGCGCGACGGCAGCCTCGTGCAGCTCGACGTCGCGCACGCGGGTGAGCGTGAGCTGCTTGAGCGCGGCCCCGTGGCCGACGAAGCCCTCGACGAAGTCGCTGGCCGGTGCGGCCAGGATCGCCTCGGGCGTGTCGTACTGGACGATCCGCGAGCCGACGTCGAGGATCGCGATCCGGTCGCCGAGCTTGACCGCCTCGTCGAAGTCGTGGGTCACGAACACGATGGTCTTGCGCAGCTCCTCCTGGAGCCGCAGCAGCTCGTCCTGGAGCCGCTGACGCGTGATCGGGTCCACCGCACCGAACGGCTCGTCCATCAGCAGCACGGGCGGGTCGGCGGCCAGGGCCCGCGCCACGCCGATGCGCTGCTGCTGACCTCCGGAGAGCTCGCGCGGGTAGCGGTCCCGGTACTGCCCGGGCTCGAGGTTGACCAGCTCGAGCAGCTCGTCGACCCGGGCGGCGATGCGGTCCTTCTTCCAGCCCAGCAGGCGCGGGACGATCGCGATGTTCTCCGCCACCGTGTAGTGCGGGAACAGTCCAGCACCCTGGATGACGTAGCCGATGTGGCGGCGCAGGTCGTCGGCGTTGCGGTGCGTGACGTCCTCGTCACCGATGAAGATCTTCCCGCTGGTGGGCTCGATCAACCGGTTGATCATCTTCATGGTGGTCGTCTTGCCGCAGCCCGAGGGGCCGACCAGCATGACGATCTCGCCGGCGGGGATCTCGATGGTCACGTCGTCGACGGCGGCATCGGCCTGCCCGCCGTAGCGCTTGGTGACGTTCTCGAGCAGGATCCGCTGGCCGAAGGACTGCCCGTGCTCGGCGTCGGTCTCTGGCGTGGACGGCTGGGTGGTCTCAGACACGGATGCCCCTCGAGGTCGTGACGCGGGTGAGCAGGTTCAGGACGAGGTCGAGCAGGACGGCGAGCACGATGACGCCGAGGGTGCCCGCCAGGATGGAGTTGGTCGCGTTGGCGCCGCCGGCGCGGGAGATGCCGGAGAAGATGTAGCCGCCCAGGCCGGGGCCCAGCACGTAGGCCGCGATCGCGGCGATGCCCATGAGCATCTGCCCCGAGACGCGGACGCCGGTCATGATCACCGGCCAGGCGAGCGGCAGCTCGAGCCGCACGAGCGTCGTCAGCCGCCCCATGCCCATCCCCCGCGCCGACTCCACGAGAGCCTGGTCGACGCCGGTGAGACCGACGATGACGTTGCGCAGGATGGGCAGGAAGCCGAAGAACACGAGCGCGATGACCGACGGGAAGACGCCGATGCCCACCACGCCGACCAGGAGGCCGAGCAGCGCGTAGGACGGCAGGGTCAGCCCCACCGACGACAGGGCCTGCGCGATCGACGTGCCGACGGAGGACCGGTAGGCCAGGACGCCCAGCACGATGGCCAGCAGCGTGGCGATCGCCAACGTCTGCACCACCAGACTGAGGTGCTGGTAGGCCAGGAACGACAGCACGGACCACCGCTCCTGGACGAACTCGATGAAGCTCACGCGTCGCCTCTCGTCAGGACGAGGACGGCGGGCGGAGCCCTCCGGACCTCGTCACGGGTCCCCACGACCGTAACGAAGTTGTTCAGCGGTGCAACTTTGAACGGGCAGCAGACGGCACACGATCCGGTGCGGAGGGTCCCGACGACGCTCAGGCGGGGGTGGAGACCTCGAGGATGCGGCTCAGCAGGCCGCCGACGAACTTCGGCGACTCGTCCGTGGACAGGTCGGCCGCGAGGTCGACGGCCTCGCTCACGGCCACGGGACCGGGGACGTCGTCGACGTGAAGGATCTCGTAGACCGCCACCCGCACGATGTTGCGGTCGACCCCGGGCATCCGGTCCAGCGTCCAGCCCCGTGCGTGCTCGGTGATCAGGGAGTCGATGCTCTCCTGGTGCGCGGCCACGCCCTCCACGAGCTGGACCGTGTACGGGTTGACCGGCGGGTCGTTCGTCTCGAGCCGGGCGGCGAGGGTGCCGCCGAGGGGGACGCCCCGCATCTCGGACTCGAAGAGGACGTCGAGCGCCCGCTTGCGGTACTTGGTCCTGGCGCCCATCAGGCCTTCACGCGACCGAGGTAGCCACCGTCGCGCGTGTCCACCTTGATCTTCTCGCCCGAGCTGACGAACAGCGGGACCTGGATCTCGCGGCCGGTCTCCAGGCGCGCGGGCTTGGTGCCGCCGCTGGAGCGGTCGCCCTGCAGGCCCGGGTCGGTGTGCTCGATGAGCAGCTCCACGGAGGCGGGGAGCTCGACGTAGAGCACCCGGCCCTCGTTCGTGGCCACCACGGCGTTCTGGTTCTCCAGCAGGAAGTCCGTGGCCGTGCCCATGGCCTCCGGTGCGATCTCGAGCTGGTCGAAGGTCTGCACGTCCATGAACACGTAGCTCGACCCGTCGTTGTACAGGTACTGCATGTCGCGCTTGTCGACGGTGGCGGTCTCGACCTTCGTACCGGCGTTGAACGTCTTGTCGACGACCTTGCCGGACTCGACGTTCTTCATCTTGGTGCGCACGAAGGCGGGACCCTTGCCGGGCTTGACGTGCTGGAACTCGACGATGGTCCAGAGCTGGCCGTCGATGTTCAGCACCATGCCGTTCTTCAGGTCGTTCGTGGTGGCCATCAGGCGATCTCCAGGAGCTCGGTGGTCAGGTCGGTCAGCACCTCGGGGGTTCCCGGGTCCGCCGGCGTGACGAGGACGGTGTCTTCGATGCGCACTCCCCCGCGGCCCGGGACGTAGATGCCCGGCTCCATGGTCAAGGTGGTGCGACTCGCCAGTGTACCGGCGTGCGAGGCGGCGATGAACGGGTCCTCGTGGATCTCCAGGCCCACCCCGTGCCCGAGACCGGTCGTGAAGTGCTCGAGCCAGCCGGCGTCGGCGAGCACGCCACGCGCAACCGTGTCGGACTCGGCCACCGGGCGGCCCTCGTGCAGCACGGCCACGCCGGCGGCCTGGGAGGCTCGCACGGCCGCGTGCACTTCTCGCTGCCAGGCGTCGGCGGTGCCGAGCACGACGGTTCGCGTGCAGTCGGCGTGGTAGCCCGAGACCCGGGCACCGAAGTCGGTCTTGAGCAGGTCCCCGGGCTGCAGGACCCGGTCGGTCGGGTGGTGGTGCGGGACCGCCGTGTTCGGGCCGGACGCCAGGATCGTCTCGAAGGCGATGGCCTCGGCGCCGAGCTCGAGCATGCGCCACTCGAGGTCACGCGCCACGTCGCGCTCGGTCCGGCCCACGAGCGGACCGGCCCACAGTCCCTCGAGCGCCGCGGTGGAGATCCGGCACGCCTCCCGCAGGGCGGCGATCTCGGTGTCGTCCTTGACGGTGCGGGCGTCCTCGACGAGCCGGCCGGCGGGCACCAGCGTGACCGCCGGGGCCGCCTCGACCAGGCGGGCGTGGGCGTCGACGCTGAGCGCGTGCGTCTCGGCCGCCCACGACGTCTGCCCGGACGCGGTGATCCGCTCGGCGGCGACACCCACGAGGTCGCGGGTGATGACGTGCTCGAGCCCCGGCACCTCCTGCGCGGCCTGGTCCCGGTAGCGACCGTCCGTGAGGAAGACCCCGCTTCCGTCGGCGTGCAGCACGAGCGCACCGTTGGAGCCGGTAAACCCCGTCAGGTACCGCACGTTGACGAGCGTCGTGACGACGAGGCCGTCGCGTCCTGCCTCCGAGAGCGCGGCACCCACCCGACGTCGTCGCCGCGCGAGGTCATCGGCGCCTGGCGTGGTGCCCAGGAGCGCCGTCATCGGCTCGTGAGCGCGGCGAACGAGTCGCGCAGCGTGGTCTCGTCGGGTCCGGCCAGGATGGTCGTGCGGCCCAGGTCCTCCAGCACGACGAAGCGCAGCTGGTCGCCCCGCGTCTTCTTGTCGAGCCGCATGGCCGCGAGCAGCGGGGTGAAGGCCCCGGCCCAGGTGGTCGGCAGCGCGAGGGAGCCGAGCACGTCACGGTGACGCTGCACGAGGTCGGCGTCGATGAGGTCGTGCCGCTGCGCCAGCTCGGCCACGAAGACCATGCCCACGCTGATCGCCTCGCCGTGGCGCACGGAGTAGTTCTCCTCGCGCTCGATCGCGTGGCCGAGCGTGTGCCCGTAGTTGAGCGCCTCCCGTCCGATCGACGCCTCGTCCTCACGGGATCCACCGGTCTCCCGCAGGTCGCCGGCCACGGTCCGGGCCTTGACCCGGATGCCCTTGGCCACCAGCTCGGCGAGGATCGGTGACGTCGGGTCGAGCACCGTCGCGGCCCCCGCACCCTCCACCAGCTCCAGGATCGACGGGTCGGCGATGAAGCCGCACTTGACCACCTCGGCCAGGCCGCTGCGCAGCTCGGCCGACGGCAGGTCCGTGAGCAGCTCGAGGTCGCAGAGCACGCCGACCGGCTCGTGGAACGCACCCACCAGGTTCTTGCCCGCGGCGGTGTTGATGCCGGTCTTGCCACCCACGGCCGCGTCGACCATGCCGAGGACGGTGGTCGGCAGGTTGATGAACCGCACGCCGCGCAACCAGCTGGCCGCCACGAACCCGGCGAGGTCCGTGGTGGCTCCCCCGCCGAACCCGACGACCACGTCGGAACGCGTGAAGCCCGCCTGGCCGAGGATCCCCCAGCAGTACTGCAGCACCTCGGCGGTCTTCGCGGCCTCGCCGTCGGGCAGCTCGACGAGGTGCACGTCGACCGTGTCGGTCGCCTGCTCGCTGATCAGCTGGGCGCGCAGCCGTGCCGCACGCTCCCGCAACGCGGCGGGGTGCAGGATCGCCACTCGACGCACGTCGTCGCCGACGAGCGAGGCCAGGCGGGCCGACGCACCGGCGCCCACGACGACGTCGTAGGGGGCGGCGGTCTCGACCCTGATGCGGGTGGTCACGGGTGGATCTCCTCCTGGAGGAAGTGTCGGACGTGGTCGGCCACGTCGGCGGGGTCGAGGTCGTCGGTGACGACCGTGTGGACCGCGAGGCCCTGGTAGAGGGGTCGGCGACCGTCGAGCAGCGCCTTCAGCGTGGCCCGCACGTTGCCCAGCAGGAGCGGGCGGTTCGTCCCGAGCCCCACTCGCTGGGCCGCGGCGGTCAGCCCGACGTCGAGGAAGACGACGCGCTCGCCGCGCAGCCTCTCCTGCGTCCGGGGGTGCATCACCGCACCACCGCCGAGCGCCAGCACCCCGTCGTGCTCCTCGAGGGCCGTGGCGACCGCCGCGGCCTCGAGCTCACGGAAGTGCGCCTCGCCGCGCTGGACGAACAGGTCCTGCACGCTGGTCCCGGCCACGGCCTCCACGTCGGCGTCGGTGTCGCGCACCGTGGTGCCGAGAGCCTCGGCCAGCAGGTGGGCCACCGTGGTCTTGCCGGCGCCGGGCGCTCCGATCAGGACGACGACCGGACTCAACGGAACCTCAGGTGGTCGCGGTAGGCCTCGACGTTGCGTCGGACCTCCTCGACCGAGTCGCCCCCGAACTTCTCGGTGATCGCGTCGGCGACCACGAGCGCGACCATGGCCTCGGCCACGATGCCGGCGGCCGGGACGGCGCACACGTCGGAACGCTGGTGATGGGCACGCGTCTCCTCTCCGGTGGCCACGTCGACGGTCCGCAGGGCCCGCGGCACGGTCGCGATCGGCTTCATGGCGGCACGCACGCGCAGCAGCTCCCCGGTGGTCATGCCGCCCTCGGTCCCGCCGGAGCGGCCGGAGACGCGGCGGATGCCGTCGTCTGTGGGGACGATCTCGTCGTGGGCCAGCGATCCGCGGGTACGGGCCAGCTCGAACCCGTCGCCCACCTCCACGCCCTTGATGGCCTGGATGCCCATGAGGGCACCTGCGAGCCGGGAGTCGAGACGCCGGTCCCAGTGCGTGTACGAGCCGAGGCCGGGCGGCAGGCCTTCCACGACCACCTCGACGACACCGCCGAGGGTGTCACCGTCCTTGTGGGCCACGTCGATCTCGGCCACCATCGCCGCGCTCGTGGCGGCGTCGAAGCAGCGCACCGGGTCGGCGTCGAGCGCCTCGACGTCCGAGGCGCTCGGCACGAGGCCGGCGGGCGCCGTGACGGTGCCCAGCTCGACGACGTGCGACAGGACCGTGGCGCCGGTGGTCTGCTCGACGAACTTGGCCGCCACCTCGCCGAGCGCGACGCGGGCGGCGGTCTCGCGGGCGCTGGCCCGCTCGAGCACGGGACGAGCCTCGTCGAAGCCGTACTTCTGCATGCCGGCGAGATCGGCGTGGCCGGGTCGGGGCCGGGTCAGCGGCGCACCCCGCTTGAGCCCGTCGAGCACCTCGGGGTCGACCGGGTCGGCCGCCATGACCTGCTCCCACTTCGGCCACTCGCTGTTGCCGATGCGCAGGGCCACGGGGCTGCCCATGCTGACGCCGTGCCGCAGGCCGCCGATGACCTCGAGCTCGTCGGCCTCGAAGCTCATGCGCGCGCCCCGCCCGTAGCCCAGGCGGCGCCGGGCGAGCGCGTCCTGCACGTCCTTGCTGGTCACGTGCACGCCGGCTGGGAGTCCCTCGAGGATCGCGACGAGCGCGGGTCCGTGGGACTCTCCGGCAGTCAGCCATCGAAGCATGGGGGTCATTCTGTCAGGAGCAGTCGGGGCGGCACGGAGGGCCTGCCCGGCTGTGCCAGGATGGGGTCGCCCGCTCCCTGGGGGCTCGGACGAGGCTGCCGTACCCGATCAGCGCAAAGACGGCAGGTCAGGAGTCGTCATGAGCTGGATCGTGCTCGTCGGGTCAGGAGTGCTGGAGGCCGTGTGGGCCACTGCCCTCGGTCGCTCGGACGGCTTCAGCCGCCTCGTCCCGAGCCTCGTGTTCGGCGTCGCCCTCGTGCTCAGCATGGTCGGCCTCGCGTGGGCGATGCGTGACCTGCCGACCGGGACGGCATACGCCGCGTGGGTGGGCATCGGCGCCACGCTCACGGCCGCCTGGGCCATGGCGCAGGGCGACGAGCCGGTGTCCGTGGCGCGGGTCCTGTGCCTGCTGGCCGTGGTGTCCGGGATCGTCGGGCTGAAGCTCACCCACTGACGCGCCGTCAGCGGAGCAGGGCCACCAGCGGCGGGCCGAGGAAGGCCCCCACGACGAGGTACGGACCGAAGGCGAACGGGTCGCGGCGTCCGATCCGTCCCGTGGCGTACAGCCCCAGCCCGACGAGGGCGCCCAGGATGAACCCCGCGTAGCCGCCGTACAGCGTCTCGGCGGCACCGAGCGCACCCAGAAGCAAGCCGATCACGCCCGCGATCCGCACGTCGCCGAACCCGAACGGCTGGCTGATCCACCGGCCGAGGGCGTAGATGAGCCGGAAGACCCCGTAGAGCACGAGGTTGCCGATCAACCCCTTGAGGATGATCGACCGGTCCTGGGCCACGAGCGACGCCAGGGCGACGAGCACGAGCACCACCACGTGCAGCGGCAGCGTGAGGGCGTAGGGCAGCAGCCGGGTGCGCAGGTCGATGTACGACAACCACGTGCCGACGCCGGCGAAGACCGCCCAGGCCGGCAGCAGCAGCGGCTCGTCGATGCCGAGCGCGACGACGAGCGCCAGCACCGCCGCGACCAGGGCGAGCGCCGGGGCGAGGCGAGGGCGTCGGGCGAGGTCGACGTAGAGCGGCTTCGGGGGCTCGTCGACCTCGGAGGGGTCCGGCTCCGGCTCGGGCAGCCGGGAGATCACGAGCGGGCCGAGCAGGCCGAGCACCCCCGCACCGACGACGGTGGCGACGACGTAGAGGGTCTGCACGGCCGCCACCCTAGGGCACGTCGCGCGCGGCCGACAGCTCCGCGAGCGCGGCGTCGCGCAGCACGTCGACGTCGACCCGCGAGCCCGTCATGAGGGCGAGCTGCAGCGCGGCCTGGTGGGCCAGGAGGTCGAGCCCGGACACCGCGGGCCGGTCGGCCTCGTGCGCCGCGAGCAGCAGCCGGGTGGGCCACGGGTCGTAGACGACGTCGAAGACCGCGGCGGCGGACTCGACCAGCTCGTGGGACCGAGCACCGGCCGCGTCCTCCGGCACCGTGGAGACGAGCAGGTCCGCGACGTCGACGAACGGGGCGTCGCTCGAGCGCACGACCACCTCGAGCCCGGCCGAACGCGCCGACGCCGCGGTCGTCTCGGCCCGCGCGACGTCGCGGACGACCAGCTCCATCCGGCGGGCACCCAGCCCCACCACGGCGTGGGCGACCGACGACGCCGTGGCACCCGCGCCGAGGACACGAACGAGCGGCACGTCGGCGATGCCGGCCTCCTGCAGCGCAGCGAGCGTGCCGGGCACGTCGGTGTTGTCGGCGCGGACCACGCCGTCGGCCAGCAGCAGGGTGTTCGCCCCACCAGCGGCGGCGGCGACGTCGGAGACGTCGTCCGCCAGCTCGAGCGCGTCACGCTTGTGCGGGGCGGTCACGGCGAGGCCGCGCCACGTGGGGTCGAGGCGCTCGACCCACGCACCGAGGCCCGCCGGCTCGACGTCGACCGCGTCGAACGTCCAGTCCAGGCCGAGCTCGGCGTAGGCCGCGCGGTGCATGACCGGCGAGAGGGAGTGCGCGACCGGGTGGCCCACCACCGCACAGCGTCGACGAGCGGGCCGCCCGGTACGCGGGTCAGCCACCACAGGAGCCGGCGCCGTAGACCTTCTGGCAGTCGGCGTTGTGCTGGGCGAAGTCGGTGTTGAAGATCGTGACGCCCTCCTTGTCGGCGAAGAAGTACAACCAGTCGCCGTCGGCGGGGTTGAGGGCCGCCTCGATGGTCTTCTCGCCCGGTGAGCCGATCGGGCCGGGCGGCAGCCCGGCGTTCTGGTACGTGTTGTACTCCGACGGGTTCGCGCGCTCCTCCGGCGTGGTCCACACGTCGCCCTCCCGCTGGCTCACGTACGAGACCGTGGAGTCCAGCTGCAGCGGCATGCCGTCCTCGAGCCGGTTGAAGAGCACCCGGGCCACCTTGGGGTAGTCCTCGTCGCGGGCCGCCTCGTACTCCAGGATGCTCGCCATCGTGAGGACGTCCTCCTTGGACAGCCCGAGGGCCTTGGCGCGGGCGTCGATGTCGAGGTCGGCCTCGACCTCGAGGGTCTTCTTGACCATCTGCTGCATCAGCTCGAGCGCCGTGGTGCCGGGCTCGACGGTGTAGGTCGCCGGGAACAGGTACCCCTCGGGGTTGCCGTTGGCGCCCTCGGGCAGGCCGAGGTCCTTCGGGTCGTCGAGCACCGCGGTCACCTCGTCCTCGCTGATCTCCGAGCCGGCGGCGATCGCCTTGACGATCTGGCCCACCCTCGAGCCCTCGGGGATGGTGACCTTGCCCTCGACCCGGTTGCTCGCGTCGGTGAGCTCACGCATCGCCCACTCCGCCGACATCTTGCGCCGCAGCTGGTAGAAGCCGGGCTGGATGGTCGCGAAGCGCTCGTCGTTCAGCGACAGCTGGTAGAACGCCTCGGCGCTGGCCACGACGTCCTGCTTCGCCAGGATCGACGCCATCGCCTGGCCGTCCGACCCGGCGGGGATCTCGACGACGACCTCGCCGCTGCCCTGGCCGGAGTAGTCCTCCGGGCCGTTCAGGTACGAGCCGGCCTTGTCCCACACGACCTTGCCGGCGAAGACGAGGCCGGCCAGGAGCACGAGCACCAGCAGGATGCGTCCCCAGCGGGGTCCGCGCTTGCGGGGGGCACGCCGGCCGCCGGCCTTGGTGGCGCGTCGCCCACCACTGTCGGCGCCCAGGATGTCGAGTCCGCTGTCACTCACGTCGACCTCAGATCGTCTCGCCCGGGGCCGATCCCCGGGTCCGTTCGGTGTCCAGGGCGGTCTGCAGGATGACCGTGGCCGCAGCCTGGTCGATCACCGAGCGTCGAGACCGCCCGGACCGCCCGCCCTCGCGGAGCAGGCTGTCCGCAGTCATCGTAGACATCCGCTCGTCGAACAGCCGGACAACTGTGGGCGCCACCGTGTCGGCGAGAGCGCGGGCGAACACCCGCACCTTCGCCGCCGCGGGACCCTCGCGCCCGTTCAGCGACACCGGGAGACCGACCACGAGCTCCAGCGCGTCGACCTCGGAGGCGAGGGCGGAGAGCCGGCCGATCGCGTCGGGTCCGGCGGCCACCGTCTCCAGCGGCGTGGCCACGAGCCCGTCGGGGTCGCACACGGCCACGCCGATGCGGACGTCGCCGACGTCGACGCCGAGTCGACGTCCCCTTCTCATCGGACCTGCCTCACCGAGAGACCGTCTCGCGCACGGTCTCGACGACCGCCCCGAACGCAGCGTCGATCCCGCCGACGTCGGTGCCTCCGCCCTGCGCGACGTCGGGCTTCCCGCCGCCCTTGCCGCCGATGCGCTCACCGACGACCCCGACCAGGGTGTTGGCCGAGAGCCCGCGCTCCTGCGCTGCGGGCGTGACGGCCACGACCACGGAGGGTCGGTCGTTCGCGGTTCCGATCACCACCACCACGGCGGGCCGGTCCTGCAGGCGGCCGCGGACGTCGAGGGCGAGGGACCGGACGTCGCCGCCACCGACACCCTCGGCACGGTGCGTCACGACGGCCACCCCGTCGACGTCGGCCGCGGCAGCGGCGATGTCGCCGGCCGCTCCCTGCAGCTGCGCGGTCCTGAGCTTCTCGAGCTCCTTCTCGGTGGCCTTGAGCCGTGCCACGAGGTCGCCGACCCGGACCGGCACCTCCTCCGGCCGCGCCTTGAGCACGTCGGTGAGCTGGAGCACGAGATCGCGCTCCTTGGCCAGGTAGGCGAAGCCCTCGATGCCGGTGAGCGCCTCGATGCGGCGGTTGCCGGCTCCGACCGAGCCGTCCGAGGTGATGACGACGGTGCCGATCTGGCTGGACCGCTCCACGTGGGTGCCACCGCAGAGCTCACGCGACCAGGGACCGCCGATCTCGACCACGCGCACCTGCTCGCCGTACGTCTCGCCGAAGAGCGCGAGAGCGCCCCACTCGCGGGCCTCGGGCAGGGTCATGTACTGGGCCGAGACGAGCAGGTCCTCGCGCAGCGCGCGGTTCGACACGTGCTCGACGTCGTGCAGCTGCTCGGGCGACAGCGCCCCGTTCCACCCGAAGTCGAGACGCAGGTAGCCGGGTCGGTTGTACGAGCCCGACTGCAGCGCGGTGGGGCCCAGCACCTCGCGCAGCGCCGCGTGCACGACGTGCGTGCCCGAGTGCGCCTGACGCGCTCCGGTGCGCCACTCGCGGTCGACGTCGGCCGAGACGGTCTCGTCGACGACGAGCTCGCCCTCGAGCACGCGCACCTGGTGGACGACCAGGCCCTTGATGGGCCGCTGCACGTCGAGGACCTCGGCGCTGCCTCCTCCGCCCGACGTCCACGTGATGGTGCCCGCGTCGGCGTTCTGGCCGCCGGACTCCGCGTAGAACGGCGTGCGGTCCAGGACGACCTCGCCCACGCTCCCCGCACCGAGCGCCGGCGTCGCTGCGCCCTCGCTCAGCAGCGCGAGGACCCGAGACTCCGTCGACAGGGTCGTGTACGCCTGCCAGTCGGTCGGACCGTTCGCGTCGAGGGCCGCGCGGTAGGCGGTGGTGTCGGCGTGGACGCCCTTCTTGGCCTTCGCGTCGGCCTTCGCCCGGGCCTTCTGCTCGGCCATGAGCGACCGGAACCCCTCGGCGTCGACCGTGAGGCCCTGCTCCTCGGCCATCTCGAGCGTCAGGTCGATCGGGAAGCCGTAGGTGTCGTGCAGCGTGAACGCCGCCGAGCCGGACAGGCCGCTCCCGCCGTCGGCCTTCACCTTCTGCGCCGCGACGTCGAAGATCTGCGTGCCCTTGCCGAGGGTGGACCGGAACGCGTCCTCCTCGGCGTAGGCGACCTGGGAGATGCGGGCGAAGTCGGCCTCGAGCTCGGGGTACGACGCCTTCATCCGGTCCTTGCTGACCGGGAGCAGCTCGGGCAGGGCGGGGTCCTCGTAGCCCAGCAGACGCATGGACCGCACCGCGCGCCGCAGCAGGCGCCGCAGCACGTAGCCGCGCGCCTCGTTGCCGGGGGTCACGCCGTCGCCCATGAGCATGAGCCCGCTGCGCACGTGGTCGGCCACGACCCGGAACCGGACGTCGTCCTCGTGGTTCGCGCCGTAGGCCCGTCCGGTCAGCTCGGACGCGCGCTCGATGACGGGGTACACCTCGTCGATCTCGTAGAGGTTCTGCTTGCCCTGCAGCAGGTAGGCGACGCGCTCCAGGCCCATCCCGGTGTCGATGTTCTGGCTCGGCAGCGGGCCCACGACGTCGAACTGGTCCTTGGCGCGGACGTTGGTGATCTCCTCCTGCATGAACACGAGGTTCCAGATCTCCAGGAACCGGTCCTCGTCGACGACCGGGCCGCCGTCGGGCCCGTGCTCGGGGCCACGGTCGATGTAGATCTCGCTGCACGGGCCGCCAGGACCGGCGACGCCCATGTGCCAGTAGTTGTCGAGCAGACCCCGGTCCTGGATCCGCTCGTCGGGCAGGCCCGCGACGGACTTCCAGAGCGCGCGGGACTCGTCGTCGCCCTCGAGCACCGTGACCCACACCCGGTCGGCGTCGAAGCCGAAGCCCCCGTCGTCGACGTGGCCGGTCACCAGGCGCCAGGCGTGGGTGATCGCACCTTCCTTGAAGTACTGGCCGAAGCTGAAGTTGCCGTTCATCTGGAAGAACGTGCCGTGCCGCGTGGTCTTGCCGACCTCCTCGATGTCGAGGGTGCGCACGCACTTCTGGACGCTGGTGGCGGTGCCGTAGGGCGGCGTCTCCTGGCCGAGGAAGTAGGGCTTGAACGGCACCATGCCCGCGTTGACGAACAGCAGGTTGGGATCGTCCAGCAGCAGTGGGGCCGAGGGCACCACGGTGTGCCCGGCGGCCTCGAAGTGCTCGAGGAATCGGCGCCGGATCTCTGCGGTCTCCATCAGGGGTGGTCTCTCTCGTCGGTGAGCTCGGGACGGTCCGCGGCCGATTGGTCCGCGGCTGGGGCCTCGAGCGAGGGTCGGGGTGGCGTGATCTGGTCGGCGAGCCGCGACTCGGCGGTGGACATCCCGTCGCGGACCTCGTCGGCGAAGGCCCGCCACCCGGTGCCGAGCGCGGCAGCCTGGTCGATGAGTCCGGGCATCGAGACCCGGTAGGCGGCCCGCCGGGCCTTGGCGCTGGCGTAGACACCCACGGCCGAGCCGGCGACGAACCAGACGGCGCGCGGCTTCATCGCTCCCCCAGCCACTGGTCGGAGGGCGGCGGCGGTGCCGTGGAGGCGTGGGCCGCACGAGCGGCCCGGCGTCCGGCCCGGAGTCGGTCACGTCGCCGGTTGCGGTACTCCCGGCGCATCAGGGCGCCGATCCGGTCGCGGCTCTCGGGTCGCAGGGCGTGAGCCACACCCTGGACGACCACGGCGAACCTGACCTGTGGACGGCTGAGCGCGGCCTCGACGACTTGATCCTGGGTGGGCGGCACGACGACCCGACCCTCGACGACACGAGGTTCCAGCGCCACCGGCCGCACCTCGAGCGCAGCGGCGGCGTCGGGGCGTGCCTCCGGCCCGGTCGAGCGCTGCACCGACGCGGGTCGCGGCGTCCGGTCGTGGTGGCTCGCGTCGTCCGGGGCCGACACCGCAGCAGCGGCCGAACGGGCGACCCGCCGGGCAGCCACGACCGCCACGACCGCGGCCGCCACGGTCACGACCGCGAGGACCGCGATGGCGACGAGGATGGCGACGTCGGCGGACATGACCTCGAGGTTACTAGGGCCGGCCCCCGCGAGCGCCGGGGCGGGCTCACCGTGCTCGCGCGACCCGCCCGTCGAGGTTCGGCGCCGTCGTCAGCGGTCGCGCAGGATGGCGCGGATGCGGGCCAGCCGTTCGGCGACGGCCGCCTCGGCTCCGTGGCGTCCGGGCTCGTAGTAGTCGCGGCCGTCGACGTCGTCGGGTGCGTACTGCTGGGTGACGACACCGCGCGGGTCGTCGTGCGCGTAGCGGTAGTCGTGCCCGTGGCCGAGCTTCTTGGCACCTGCGTAGTGCGCGTCGCGCAGGGCCGGCGGGACGGCACCCACCCGGCCGGCGCGGACGTCGGTCTGGGCGGCGTTGATGGCCTGGACCACGGCGTTCGACTTCGGGGCCGTGGCCAGGTGGATCACGGCCTGGGCCAAAGGGATGCGAGCCTCGGGGAACCCGATCATGGCGACGGCCTGGGCCGTGGCCGTGGCCACCGGCAGCGCCGTGGGGTCGGCCATGCCGATGTCCTCGCTGGCGTGGATCATCAGCCGCCGGGCGATGAAGCGCGGGTCCTCCCCCGCCTCGATCATCCGGGCGAGGTAGTGCAGGGCGGCGTCGACGTCTGACCCGCGGATGCTCTTGATGAAGGCGCTGGTGACGTCGTAGTGCTGGTCGCCCTGCCGGTCGTAGCGCACCGCCGCCTTGTCGACCGCGAGCGCAGCGTCGTCGACCGTGACCTCGATGCGACCCTGGCTGAGCGTGGCACCGGCGGCGGCCTCGAGGTAGGTGAGGACCCGTCGGCCGTCGCCCCCGGCGAGCCGGACGAGGTGGTCGCGGGCGTCGTCGCTCAGGGAGACCGCCCCGCCGAGACCGCGGGGATCCTCGACCGCCCGGTCGATCATGGTGGCGACGTCGTCATCGTCGAGCGACTGCAGGGTCAGCAGGAGCGAACGGCTGAGCAACGGCGAGATGACGCTGAAGTGGGGGTTCTCCGTGGTGGCGGCCACGAGCGAGACCCACCGGTTCTCGACCCCGGGCAGGAGCGCGTCCTGCTGGGCCTTGGAGAAGCGGTGCACCTCGTCGACGAACAGCACGGTCTCGACGCCGTTCTGCAGCGCCCGGCGGGCACCGGAGATGACGTCGCGCACCTCCTTGACCCCCGCCGAGACGGCCGAGACCTCCATGAAGCGCCGGTTCGTGTGGTTGCTGATGAGCGAGGCGATCGTGGTCTTGCCAGTGCCCGGCGGGCCCCACAGCAGGATGGTGAGCGGCTGGTCGCCGTCGATCACCTGCCGCAGGGGCGATCCGGGGGTGAGCAGGTGCTGCTGGCCCACCAGCTCGTCGAGCGTGCGCGGACGCATGCGCACCGCCAGCGGCGCCGAGGAGTGAGCGTTGCCGGCGAGCGAGCCCGACGAGCCCGTTCCGTTCGCCGCCCACGGCCCGGCGCCCCCGCCGGGCCGCGCCGCCGGGCGGTCGTCCGCCGCGGGCAGGTCGAACAGTCCGTCGTCGCTCACCCCGCGAGCCTAGTCACCGACCCCGACATCGCCCCCATCGGTGGATCGGCAACATCAGGCCGCGCACCGGTGGATCGGCAACCGCAGACGGCGCCCAGATGTTGCTCAGCCACCGATGCCGGCGGACGGACGCGACGGGAGTCAGGCCTCCGACGCCTCCTCCGACCCCTCGTCCTCGGCCACGGCGTCGACGCCGGCCTCCTTGCGCTGCTCCGGCGTGATGGGCGCCGGGGCCGCGGTGAGGGGGTCGTAGCCGCCGCCGGACTTCGGGAAGGCGATGACGTCGCGGATGGAGTCCGTGCCCGCCAGCAGACCGACGGTGCGGTCCCACCCGAACGCGATGCCGCCGTGCGGCGGGGCGCCGAAGGCGAAGGCGTCGAGCAGGAAGCCGAACTTCTCCTGCGCCTCCTCCTCGCCGATGCCCATGATCTCGAAGACGCGCTTCTGGACGTCGGGACGGTGGATACGGATGGACCCGCCGCCGACCTCGTTGCCGTTGCACACGATGTCGTAGGCCTGCGCGATCGAGCTGCCCGGATCGGCCAGCGTGGCCGGGTCCTGGGGCGCCGTGAAGGCGTGGTGCACGGCGGTCCACTCGCCACCTCCCACGGCGACGTCGCCGGAGTCGAGGTCGCTCACGGCCTCGAACATCGGCCAGTCGACGACGAAGCAGAACGCCCACGCCGACTCGTCGATGAGGTTCTCGCGGCGGGCGATCTCGATGCGGGCCGCGCCGAGCAGCTGACGCATCTGCTTGACCGGACCGGCCGAGAAGTAGATGGCGTCGCCGGGCTTCGCGCCGACGGCCTCCGCCAGTCCGTCGCGCTCGGCCTCGGACAGGTTCTTGGCGACGGGGCCGCCGAGCGTCCCGTCCTCGCCGACGAGCACGTAGGCCAGACCACGCGCACCGCGCTGCTTGGCCCACTCCTGCCAGCCGTCGAGCGTGCGGCGTGCCTGCGAGCCGCCGCCGGGGTGCACCACGGCCCCGACGTACGGCGCCTGGAACACCCGGAACGGGGTGTCCTTGAAGTAGTCGGTCAGCTCGACGAGCTCGAGGTCGAAGCGCAGGTCGGGCTTGTCGGAGCCGTAGCGACGCATCGCGTCGGCGTAGGTGATGCGCGGGAACGGGCGCGGGAGCTCGACGTCGATGAGCTTCCAGAGCTCGGCGTAGACCTCCTCGGCCAGAGCGATCACGTCGTCCTGGTCGACGAAGCTCATCTCGATGTCGAGCTGGGTGAACTCCGGCTGACGGTCGGCACGGAAGTCCTCGTCGCGGTAGCAGCGCGCGATCTGGTAGTACCGCTCCAGGCCGCCGACCATGAGCAGCTGCTTGAACAGCTGGGGGCTCTGCGGCAGGGCGTACCAGCTGCCCGGGCGCAGACGCGCGGGCACGAGGAAGTCGCGGGCGCCCTCGGGCGTGGAGCGGGTGAGCGTGGGCGTCTCGACCTCGACGAAGTCGTGGCGCTCCAGCACCTGACGGGCCACGGCGTTGACCTTGCTGCGCAGCCGGATGGCGTGGGCAGGGGCGGGCCTGCGCAGGTCGAGGTAGCGGTAGCGCAGACGCGCCTCCTCCCCCACTTCCACGTGCTCGTCGATCGGGAACGGCAACGGCGCCGACGCGCTGAGGATCTCGACGTCGCTCGCGATGACCTCGATCTCGCCGGTGGGGATCGCGGCGTTCTCGTTGCCCTCGGGACGCTTCTCGACGGTGCCGACGATCTTCAGGCAGAACTCCGAGCGGAGCTGGTGGGCGACCTCCTCGCGCACCACCACCTGCACGACGCCGCTGGCCTCGCGCAGGTCGATGAATGCGACGCCGCCGTGGTCGCGTCGGCGCGCGACCCATCCGGCGAGGGTGACCTGGTCGCCGACGTGGGCGGCGGTCAGGCTTCCGGCGTCGTGGGTGCGGATCACGGCGAGGTCTCCTTCGAGAGGGGGGTCCCGACGACGGTGGGCGTCAGGTCGTGAGCGGGGGGCGTCCAGGTGTCGGGGTCGACCTCGACCTGGTCGCCGGTGCGGATGTCCTTGACACTAGGCGGTTCGCCCGGGAAGAGGACGTACGGGATGCCGCGGCGCTCGGCGGTGCGGATCTGCTTGCCGAACTTCTGCGCGGCGGCGGACACCTCGGTGGGGATGCCACGGGAGCGCAACCGCTGGGCCAGCGAGTCGCTGGCCGGTCGGGACTCCTCGTCGGTGACCGCGACGAGCACGGCGGACGGGACGGGCCGGCTGCTCGTGAGCCCGTCGGCGACGAGGGGCACCAGCAGCCGCGAGAGGCCGAGCGAGATGCCGACGCCCGGGTACGTGCGCTTCCCGTCGGAGGCGAGCTCGTCGTAGCGACCACCGGAGCACACGGAGCCGAGCTGCTCGTGGCCGTTCATGCGGGTCTCGAAGACCGTGCCGGTGTAGTAGTCCAGGCCACGGGCGATGCGGAGGTCGGCGGTGACCCGGACGCCCTCGACGTCGGCGCACGCGGCCACCACGGAGGCGAGCTCGTCGAGGCCCTCGTCGAGCAGCGGGTGCTGCACGCCCAGCGCGCGGACACGCTCCACGAACGAGGTGTCCTCGGTGCTGATCTCGGCGAGCGCGAGGCAGGCGCGTGCGGAGGCGTCGTCGAGACCGGCCTCGGCCAGGAGCTCCAGGACCTTCTCGCCCGGCAGCTTGTCCAGCTTGTCGACGACCTGCATGACGGCGGTCGGCGTGGCCACCCCGAGCCCGATGTAGAAGCCCTCGAGCACCTTGCGGTTGCTCACCTGGAGCGTGAACAGCTCCTCCGGAGCCGCCCGGAGCCCGGCACCCCCGCCGGGGGTCGTCCCCGCGCCGAGACCGAGGACCGTCGCCACGGCCGCCAGCGCCTCGGCCATCACCCGCGCGACCTCGACGTCGGCGTGGAAGGGCAGGGTGCCGTCGCCGACGATGTCGATGTCGGCCTGGGTGAACTCACGGAACCGACCCTGCTGCGGTCGCTCGCCCCGCCAGACCTTCTGGATCTGGTAGCGCCGGAACGGGAACTGCAGCTTGCCGGCGTTCTCGACCACGTAGCGCGCGAACGGGACGGTGAGGTCGAAGTGCAGGGCGAGCGCGTCGGACCGCGACGACGACGCTCCTGGGGAGGCGTCGTCGTGGATGCGACGCACGACGTAGACCTCCTTGTCGATCTCGCCCTTGCGCAGCAGCGTCTCGACCGGCTCGACCGCACGCGTCTCGACGTTGGCGAAGCCGTGCAGCTCGAACACGCGACGCAGGGCGTCGGTGACGGCCAGCTCGACCGCACGGTCGGCGGGCAGCAGCTCGGGGAACCCGCTCAGCTTCGCCACGTCAGGCCTCCTTCAGATCGGCCAGGAAGGGGTTGGTGGCCCGCTCGCGTCCGATCGACGTCTGCGGCCCGTGCCCGGGGAGCACGACGACGTCGTCCGGCAGCGGGAGGATGCGCTCGCGCAGGCTGGTGAGCATCTGGTCGTGGTCACCGCCGGTGAGGTCGGTCCGTCCGATCGACCCGGCGAACAGGAAGTCGCCGGAGAACATCACCTGCGACACGTCTTCGGGGCCGTCCCAGTCCACTCGGTAGTAGACGGTGCCCGGGGTGTGCCCGGGCACGTGGTCGACGCTGATCCGCAGTCCGTCGACCTCCACGACCGCACCGTCGACCGCGTCGCGGACGTCGTCGGGCTCGCGGAACTCCGGCAGGTCGTCGAGGCCGAACTGGGCGCGCAGCATCGCCGCCGACGGTCCGGAGATCGCGGCCATCGGGTCGGCCAGGAGGTGCCGGTCGGCGGGATGGATCCACACCGGTGCGTCGAGCTCGCGGGCCACGTCCTGCGCGCACCACATGTGGTCGAAGTGGCCGTGGGTGATGAGCACGGCGTCGACCGTCAACCGGTGCTCGGCGACGACCTGGCGCACGCCCTCGATCGAGTCCATGCCCGGATCGACGACGGCGCAGCCGGTGCCGGGACCTCGGGCCACGACGTAGCAGTTGGCCTGAAGCGGGCCGGCGGGGAAGGACGTGAGCAGCACGCACCACAGGGTACGCGGGGCCGCGACGTCGGATCGCCCGGCGGTTCGTCCGGGGCGGCGACGCCCAGGCGACGCCGGGGTGGTCATGCCCAGGTGGTGTCCTCCTAGACTGTCGCCATGACCTCTGCCGCCGAGCATCCGTGGGGCCGCGTCGACGCCGAAGGAAGGGTCTTCGTCAAGACCGGTGACGCCGAGCGCGAGATCGGCGAGTGGAAGGTGGGAGAACCTGCCGAGGGTCTCGCCTTCTACGTGCGTCGCTTCGAGGGCCTCGAGACCGAGGTCGACCTGCTCGAGAAGCGCCTCACCACCGGTGCGCTCTCGCCCGACGAGGCGGCGAAGGCCGTCGCGAAGGTGCGCGGCGAGGTGGCCGACGCCGCCGCGATCGGTGACCTCGCGTCGCTCGACACGCGACTGGACGCGCTCGCTCCCGCCATCGAGAAGCAGCGCGAGGAGCGTCGGGCCGAGCGTGAGGCGAAGGTCGCCGAGGCGACCGTGGCCAAGACCCGCATCGTCGAGGAGGCCGAGAAGATCGCCGCCGGCCAGGACTGGCGTGCCGGGGCCGACCGGCTCCGCGCCCTCCTGGAGGAGTGGAAGGCGCTCCCCCGCCTCAGCAAGTCCGCCGACGACGAGCTCTGGCACCGCTTCAGCGCCGCCCGCACCTCGTTCACCCGCAAGCGCAAGACGCACTTCGCCGAGCAGAACACCCAGCGCGAGGCGGCGCAGAAGGTCAAGGAGAAGCTGATCGTCGAGGCCGAGGCGTTGTCGTCCTCGACCGAGTGGGGTCCGACGTCGGGCAAGTACCGCGACCTCATGACCGAGTGGAAGAAGGCAGGGTCCGCCCCGCGCAACGTCGAGGACAAGCTCTGGAAGCGGTTCCGAGCCGCCCAGGACGTCTTCTTCCAGGCCCGCGACGCCGCCAACGCCGCGCTCGACGAGGAGTTCGCCGCCAACGCCGTGGTCAAGGAGCAGATCCTGGTCGAGGCCGAGGCGCTGCTGCCGATCACCGACCTCGACGCCGCCCGCAAGGCGCTGCACGACATCGCCGACCGCTGGGAGGCCGCCGGCAAGGTCCCGCGCGGCCGGGTCAAGGAGCTCGAGGGGCGTCTGCGCACCGTCGAGCAGGCCGTGCGTGCCGCCGGTGAGCAGGAGTGGAAGCGTTCGGACCCGGAGAAGTCGGCTCGCGCCGACGACATGATCGGCAAGCTTCAGCGCGCCATCGACGAGACCCGCGAGTCCCTCGCCAAGGCCGAAGCCGCCGGCGACGCTCGCAAGGTGAAGGACCTGACGCAGAAGCTGGAGTCGAACGAGTCGTTCCTCGCCATGGCTCAGAAGGCCGCGTCCGACTACAGCTGAGCCGGCCGTCGGCCGGGGCGGCGGCTGGGCTGCTGTTCGGCCGCTGCGGGTGGGGCGTGCCTTGCTGCTGCGTCGCCGCGGTGGGGCGTGCCTTGCTGCTGCGTCGCCGCGGTGGGGCGTGCCTTGCTGGTGCGTCGCCGCTGCTGGGTCTTCTCCTGCTGCTGCGCTGCTGTGGCGCCGAGTCAGGTCGGTCTCCGAAAGGGCCTCGACCGGCGGACGGGTCCGGGGTCGGTCGAACACTCGGAGCGTGGCTTCGGGGACGCAAGGTTCTGCGTTCGTGCGTGAGGGGTCGAAGGATGCTGCGTTCGTGTTCGGATCCGGTCGCGAACGCAGCATCGTTCGGACTTCAGGACGCGACGGCAGAATCTTGCGTCGGCGGGGGCGATGGTGCGCGGCGGTGGGGCAGGGATTCTCCCTTCTCGCGGACCGTTCCACGACGATGGAGAATCACTGCCCCTACGAGGCCGAAGTCGTCGCCACGATGCTTCCTTCGCGAGGCACGGTCCACGCGAAGGGAGAATCGTGCGTGGATCCCGCAGAGACGGAGAATCGTGGCCGCGCCCCGCAGACCCACCCGGGTCGAGACCCCCCCCGCTCCGGTCGAGGCCCTCTCGGAGACCACGCCCACTCGCAGCCACGACGACGCAGCAGCGAGTGGAAGCCCAGCCGCGCCCAGCAGACCCACCCGAGCCCAGCCCCCAGTCGAGGCCCTCTCGGATGCCGCACGACGAGCCGCAGCCGGACCGACTCACCCGACGGGCGAGGCCGGCTCAGTCAAACTGCGCCTGCAGCGCGCGTGAGTACAGGCCCCAGCCCTCGACGTCGCGCAGCGTGACCGCCAGGGCACGGGTACGGACGTCGATCTCGACCTCGCCGTAGAGCTGATCGGAACGGACGGCGGCAACGGTCGATCTCCCCCGAGGTCACGACCCGAGCGTCACGGACCGAAGCGACGTCCGGGTGACCACCGAGCGGCCGGTCACGCCGCCCGACGTCACTGCGTGACGCGGTAGACGTCGAAGACGCCCTCGATGGTGCGGACGGCCGCGAGCACGTGGTCGAGGTGCTTGGGGTCGCCCATCTCGAAGCTGAACTTGCTCTTGGCCACACGGTCGCGCCCGGTGGAGAGCGCGGCGGACAGGATGTTCACGTGCTGGTCGGAGATGATCCGCGTGATGTCGCTCAGCAGACGGGGACGGTCGAGCGCCTCCACCTGGATCGCCACGAGGAACGTGCTGTGCGCGTTGGGCGCCCACTGCACCGGGACCAGCCGCTCGGGCTGCGACCTCAGCGACTGCAGGTTGACGCAGTCCCTGCGGTGCACCGACACGCCGGAGCCACGCGTCACGAAGCCCTCGATCACGTCGCCGGGGACCGGGGTGCAGCAGCGGGCGAGCTTGACCATCACGTCGCCCGAGACGCCCTCGACCAGCACGCCGGCCTGGCCGTCGGCCCGCTGGCGGCGCGAGCCGCTGCCGGGGATGACCGTGGCCTCCGCGAGGTCCTCCTCGGCACCGTCGCGCCCGCCAGAGAGGGCGATGACCCGCTCCACCACGTTCTGCGCGCCGACGTTGTTCTCCCCCACCGCGGCATAGAGCGCGGAGACGTCGGGCAGGTTGAGGTCCTTGGCGATCGCGTCGAGCGTGTCGTGCTTGAAGATGCGGTGCAGCGGCAGGTTCTCCTTGCGCATCTGCTTGGCGATGAGGTCACGACCGCGCTCGATCGCCTCCTCGCGACGCTCCTTCGTGAACCACTGCCGGATCTTGTTGCGGGCGCGCGGGCTCTTGACGAACTCGAGCCAGTCGCGGCTGGGTCCGGCGTCCTGCGACTTGGACGTGAAGACCTCCACCACGTCGCCGGTCTTGAGCTCGGACTCCAGCGACACCAGCCGTCCGTTCACGCGCGCACCGATGCAGGCGTGCCCGACCTCGGTGTGCACGGCGTAGGCGAAGTCGACGGGCGTGGCCTCGGCCGGGAGCTGGATGACGTCGCCGCGCGGCGTGTACGCGTACACGCCGACGCTGTTCATCTCGAAGCGCAGGTTGTCGAGGAAGTCGACGGAGTCCTCGGTCTCGGACTGCCACTGGACCAGCTCGCGCAGCCAGGCCATGTCGTCGCTGCCGGGCGACGCGCCCTTCGCCGTGGACGGGTTCGCGCTCCCGTCCTCCTTGTACTTCCAGTGCGCAGCGACGCCGTACTCGGCGCGACGGTGCATGGCGCGGGTGCGGATCTGCAGCTCGACCGGCTTGCCCTGCGGACCGATCACCGACGTGTGCAGCGACTGGTACATGTTGAACTTCGGGACCGAGATGTAGTCCTTGAAGCGGCCGGGGATGGGGTTCCACCGGGCGTGCAGGACCCCGAGCACGCCGTAGCAGTCGGCCACCGTGTCGACGAGGATCCGGACGCCGACGAGGTCGAAGATGTCGGTGAACTCGCGCTCCCGCACCAGCATCTTCTGGTAGATCGAGTAGTAGTGCTTGGGGCGGCCGCTGACCGTCGCCTTGATCTTGGCGTGCCGCAGGTCGGACTCGACGTCACCGATCACGCGCTCGAGGAACTGCCCACGCGACGGTGCCCGGTCGGCCACGAGGCGCACGATCTCGTCGTAGACCTTGGGGTGCAGGGTCGCGAACGCGAGGTCCTCGAGCTCCCACTTGATGGTGTTCATGCCCAGCCGGTGGGCCAGGGGGGCGAAGATCTCGACCGTCTCGCGCGCGATCCGCTCCTGCTTGTCCTGCCGCAGGTAGCGAAGCGTGCGCATGTTGTGCAGGCGGTCGGCGAGCTTGATGACGAGCACCCTGATGTCGCGGCTCATGGCCACGACCATCTTGCGGATGGTCTCGGACTGCGCGGAGTCGCCGTACTTGACCTTGTCGAGCTTGGTCACGCCGTCGACGAGCAGGGCCACCTCGTCGCCGAAGTCCACGCGGAGCGTGTCGAGCGTGTAGGGCGTGTCCTCGACCGTGTCGTGCAGGAGCGCCGCGCACAGGGTGGGCCCGGTCATGCCCAGCTCGGCCAGGATGGTGGACACCGCGAGCGGGTGGGTGATGTAGGGGTCGCCGCTCTTGCGGGTCTGCCCCTCGTGCATGCGCTCGGCGATCTCGTACGCCTTGCGGATGACGTCGACGTCGGCCTTGGGGTGGTTCTCGCGGTACACCGCGAGCAAGGGGTCGAGCACGGGGTTCTGCGGCGTCGAGCGGCCGCCGATGCGGGCCAGCCGGCTGCGCACGCGGGCACCGGCCGGCGCCTGGTCGGCGCGGGCAGGTTCCGGCGGCGCAGCCGTGTCGGCGGCTCCGCCGTGGTCGGTGTCGATGCGCTCAGCCACTCAGTGCTCCTGTCGTGCCTTCCATCGTAGGACAGGCCCGATCACCGCGGTCACGGGACCGACCAGACCTCAGAGCAGGACGTCGAGCAGCGTGGCCGCGGCGCCGAGCACCAGGATCGCGACGAGCACGAGGGCGATGGTTCGGGTGTGACGGGGGTTCATGGGTGTCCTGACGGATCGCGGGGTCGACGAGCGAGGGGTCAGTAGCGGCGCAGGCTGACGAGCGGCGTGCCGGAGAGCACGTCCCGGCCCCCGAGCGCGCCGATCTCGAGGACCACGACGTTGCCGACGACGGTGCTGCCGCACGCCGCCACGAGCTCGCCGGCCGCGACCAGCGTGCCCCCGGTGGCGAGCACGTCGTCGACGACGACCACCCGGGCCCCCGGCGCCAGGGCGTCGGTGTGGATCTCGAGCGTGGCCTCGCCGTACTCCAGCGCGTAGGTGGCGCTGTGGGTGTCGGCCGGCAGCTTGCCCTGCTTGCGGACCGGCACGAAGCCGACGCCGAGCTCGAGGGCCAACGGTGCGCCGAAGATGAAGCCGCGCGCCTCGACGCCCACGACGACGTCGGGCTCGAGGTCGCGCACGGCGTCGCACAGGGCCGCCGAGACGGCCGAGAAGGCCTCGTGGTTCGACAGCAGGGGCGTGACGTCACGGAAGGTGACGCCCTGCGCCGGCCAGTCCTCGACCGGCCGGACGCAGGCGTCGATGGCCGTGGCCGCGTCCATGGAGCTCAGGAGCCGTTGCCGCTCAGGTCGACGTCGCACTCGTCCTTGGCGTGCTTCTCGATGGCGTCGGAGGCCTTCGTGAACTTCTCGTCGCTCAGCTTCTGGAAGTCCGCGGCCAGGCCCTGGAGCTTGGCCATGTCGACACCCTCGGGCAGCTCGCCCTGCTGGACCTTCGCGAGGTCCTCGAGCTTGATGCCGGCGTCGTCGAGGGACTTCTCGACCGAGGTGATGCCGTCGTCGAGCACCTTCCAGTCGGACTCGACGTCGGAGGGGGCCTCGTCGGCGAGCTTGTGGAAGGTGGCGAAGGCCTTGTCGATCTGCCCGAGGTCGCTGCCCTCGAGGGAGTCGAACTCCTTCGTGGCGGACTTGAGGTCGGAGCAGTAGGCGCTGCTCCCGGATCCACAGGCGGTCAGGGTCGTGGCGGCGGCGAGCACGGCGCCGGCGAGAGCGAGCTTCTTCATGCGCGCAAGCATGTCATGGCCGCCTGAGAGCTCAGGACCGCCCCGCCCCGCCCTGACCGGTGCCGCCGCGCCTGCGCGAGGACCGCGGACCTCGCGTCGGCTGGCGCCGACCTCCCGCTCCCACCCCGGACGTCACCGGCGCCGCCTCGCCCGCGCTGGGCGCCGCGGCGTCCTTCTCGCGCCGGGCGAGCACGCGCTTGGTGTGGGCCGCGACCTCCGGGTCGTGCTCGCGCAGCTGCACGGCGAGCGGTGTCGCGATGCAGATGGACGAGTAGGTTCCGGCGGCCATGCCGATGAACAGGGCGAGCGCGAGGTCCTTCAACGGTCCCTGCCCGAGCACGAACGTGCCCACGACGAGCAGCGCCAGGACGGGCAGCAGCGCGGTGATGGACGTGTTCACCGAGCGCACGAGCGTCTGGTTGACGGCGAGGTTCGCCTGCTCGGCATAGGTACGACGCGACGAGGCGAGCACGCCGTGCGTGTTCTCGCGCACCTTGTCGTAGACGACCACGGTGTCGTAGAGCGAGTAGCCCAGGATCGTCAGGAAGCCGGTGACGGTGGCCGGCGTGACCTCGAAGCCGGACCACGCGTAGACACCCGCGGTGATGAGGACGTCGTGGGCGAGCGCCACGAGCGCCGCGAGCGACATGCGCCAGTCACGGAAGTAGGCGGCGATGAAGATGACGACCACGACCAGGAAGACGGCGAGGCCGGTGAGCGCCTTGCTGGCCACCTGCCTGCCCCACGACGGACCGATGAGGTTCTGGCTCACCTCCTCGGCGCCCGCGTCGGTCAGGGCCTTCTCGAGCACCGACGTCTCGTCCTGGCTGAGGGCACGGACGTCGATCCGGATGGTGTCCGAGCCGGAGGTCGTGACGATCGGATCACCGGCGGCGGGGACGTCGGCGTCCTCGATCGCCTGGGAGAGGGCGTCGGCGGTGGCCGCGTCGGCCTTCTGCACCTTGGCGGTCAGCTCCACACCACCCTTGAACTCGATGCCGAGGTTGAAGCCCTGCACGACGAAGCCGAGCGTGGAGGCGAGGAGGATGAGCACGGAGATCGAGTACCAGAGCCGACGACGCCCGACGAAGTCGACCGAGACCCGCCCGGTGTAGAGGTGCTGGCCGAAGCTGCTGATGCGTCCCATCAGGATCGTCCTCCCGTGGTGCTGCCGGGTGTCGGGGCCCGGTCCGGACGGCGGACCGGACCGGTGCGGTCGACGGCCCGGTCCCCGATGCCGAGGTGGGCGGCGTCGAAGCCGGACAGCTTGTGGCCGCGACCGAAGAACCTGGTGCGGGCCAGGAGCGACATGAGCGGCTTGGTGAACAGGAACACCACGACCACGTCGATCACCGTGGTGAGACCCAGTGCGAAGGCGAAGCCGCGGACGACGCCGATCGCGAAGATGAACAGGATCACCGCCGCCAGCAACGAGACACCGTCCGCGGCCAGGATGGTGCGACGTGCGCGCTCCCAGCCGGACTCGACGGCCAGCCGCAGCGACTTGCCGTCGCGCACCTCGTCACGGATCCGTTCGAACAGGACGATGAACGAGTCCGCGGTGATCCCGATGGCCACGATGAGGCCGGCGATGCCGGGCAGGGTCAGCGTGAAGCCGAGCGACTTCCCGAGCAGCAGCACCATGGCGTAGGTGGACGCGCCGGCGACGAGCAACGAGCCGATGGCCACGAGTCCGAGCGCGCGGTAGTAGAGCAGCAGGTAGGCCATCACGAGCACGAGCCCGATGGCTCCGGCGATGATGCCGGCCTGCAGCTGGGACCCGGCGAGCGAGGGGCCCTCGACGGACACCCCGTTCACCTCGAAGGTGAGCGGCAACGCCCCGTACTTCAGCTGGTTGGCCAACGACTGCGACGTGGACTGCGTGAACCCGCCGGAGATCTGCGAGCTCCCGTTGGTGAAGTGGCCGTTGGTGGTCGGGGCGCTCAGCACCTCGCCGTCGAGCACGATCGCGAAGCGCGACGCAGCCTGGTTGCCGGCCTGCTCCTGCTGGTACAGCGCGTCGGTGATGGTGTCGAAGGCCTTGGTCCCGGCCTTGCGCAGCTCGATCGCCACGACCCACTCGACGGAGCCCTGGGGCACGACGGCGTCCGCGCTCTTGACCTGGGTGCCCTCGATGACCGTGGGGCTGAGGATCATCGTCTCGCCCGTGGACGGGTCGCAGGAGACGATCGGCTCGTCCGGCACGTCGTCGACCGCGAGGTCGTCCTTCGTGCACCGGAACCCGGCCAGCTCGGTCTGCAACGCCTCGGCGGCCGAGGCGTAGGCCTTCGGCAGCGAGTCCAGACCCTGGGTCTCCGCGGCGATGAGCTGGTCGAGCGAGAGCTTCGACCAGTCCGCTGCGCTGACGGTCTTGGCGGCCGCGGCGACCGCCTTCTCGTCGGGCGCCTGGGTCGCGCTCTGTCCCGATCCCCAGAGCAGGCGGAAGCGCAGCTGGGCGGTGCGGCCCACCTCGTCGACGATGTTGCCCTTGCGCTCCCCCGGGATCTCGATGACGACCTGGTTGCCGCCCTGCGTGGAGACCTCGGCCTCGCTCACACCGGTCGCGTTGACCCGCTGGTCGATGATGTCGCGCGCCTCCTGCAGCTTTGTCGCCGTGACGTCACCGGACGACGCCTCGGCCTGCAGGGTGATGCGGGTGCCGCCCTGCAGGTCGAGCCCGAGCCTGGGCTTCCAGACCCCGCCCCCGTCCTTCAGGTCGAGGCCCACCAGCAGGCCGAACAGGGCGAGGAGCAGGGCGAGGAACAGCAGCAGCGTGCGTCGCGGACGCGGGATGCCGGCACTGTTCCTGCCGGAGCGGGGCGCGGGTCTGGCCATCAGTCGATCGGACTCTCCGGTTCGGTGGTCGGGCTCGGGTCGACGACCTTCGCAACGGCCTGGCGGTTGACGGTGATCACCGTGTTCGGGGCGATGCGCAGCTCGGCCTCGGTGTCGCCCAGCGACACGAGCTCGCCGAAGATGCCGCTGGCGAGCATGACCCGACGGCCCGGCTCGAGCGCGGACTGGGTGGCGAGGTAGTCCTTCTGGCGAGCCCGCGCGGGCCGCATGACCAGGAGGTAGAAGATGACCAGCAGGAGGACGAGCGGGATGAAGCTGTAGACATCGGACACGAGATTGCTCCGTCGAAGGAAATGTCGTCCGCACAGCGGACCTGGCACGGGGCCAGGGAGTAGTTTAGACATGCAACCAAGCCCGGCGGCCCTGTCCATGCTTCCACGGACGGCGCGCGGGTCGAGCAGGTACCTCTAGGTCGGGTCCGCGGCGTCGTCGAGCGGCATCTGGTCGGTCCCGGCGGGCGCCGCCAGACCGAGGT
This sequence comes from Aeromicrobium sp. 50.2.37, assembly GCF_024655735.1. Classification (NCBI taxonomy): domain Bacteria; kingdom Bacillati; phylum Actinomycetota; class Actinomycetes; order Propionibacteriales; family Nocardioidaceae; genus Aeromicrobium; species Aeromicrobium sp. 50.2.37. The sequence continues at coordinate 12,828 of NZ_JANLGG010000016.1, read as the reverse complement.
GGCGCCAGGCGGCAGGCGTCGCGATGCGCCCGCGCGGTGTGCGCGCCAGGAAGCCCAGACGCACGAGGAAGGGCTCGGCGAGCTCCTCGACGGTCTCGCGCTCCTCACCGACGGCGACCGCGAGCGTGCTGATGCCCACCGGACCCCCGCCGAAGCTGGCGCACAACGCCTGGAGCACCGCCCGGTCCAGACGGTCGAGCCCCAGGTCGTCGACCTCGTACAGGGCGAGCGCACTGCGGGCCTCGCCGTGCCCGACGGTGCCGTCGCCGCGCACCTGGGCGTAGTCACGCACCCGTCTCAGCAGGCGGTTGGCGATGCGGGGGGTCCCACGCGAGCGGGACGCGATCTCGTGGGAGCCGTCGTCGGAGATCGTCAGGTCCAGCAGTCGCGCGGACCGCTCGACGATGCGCTTGAGCTCGGCGGACTCGTAGTAGTCGAGCTGGGCGGTGAAGCCGAACCGGTCGCGCAATGGCCCCGGCAGCAGTCCGGCCCGGGTGGTGGCCCCGACGACGGTGAAGGGTGGGATCTCCAGGGGAATAGCCGTGGCACCGGGGCCCTTGCCGACGATGACGTCGACCCGGAAGTCCTCCATGGCCATGTAGAGGAGCTCCTCAGCCGGGCGCGACATGCGGTGGATCTCGTCGATGAACAGGACGTCGCCCTCGTCGACGCCCGAGAGGATCGCTGCGAGGTCGCCGGCGTGCTGGATCGCGGGCCCGCTGGTGAGCCTCAGGTGGGCTCCCAGCTGGTGCGCGATGATCATCGCGATGGTGGTCTTGCCCAGGCCGGGCGGTCCCGACAGCAGCACGTGGTCGGGTGTCCGTCCCCTTCCCTGCGCGGCCTCGAGCACGAGGGACAGCTGCTCGCGCACGCGCTCCTGGCCGACGAGCTCCTCGAGCGTGCGCGGACGCAGGGCCGCGTCGAACGCACGGTCGTCGGGCGTGGCCTCGGCGAGAACTGCGTCGAGCCCGTCGACGTCGTAGGCGGTTGCCTCGGGGTAGGAGTCGTCGTGCACGCCGCTCACGCCTTGGACAACGATCGGAGGGCGAGCCGCAGCAGCTGCCCGACGTCGGGCGAGTCACCGGCGGCGTCGGCGACGGACTCGACGGCCTTCTCGGCGTCGCGGGTGGACCACCCGAGACCCTCGAGGGCCTGCAGGACCTGGGCACGCCAGGGCGCGGTCGAGGTCCCCGGCGCGGCGGACGCAGGAAGCACCGGCCCGACCCGGTCCTTGAGCTCCACCACGATGCGTTCGGCACCCTTGCGGCCGATGCCCGGGACCGAGGTGAGCGCGGCGTGGTCGGACTCGGCGATGGCGCGTCGAAGGCGGTCCGGCGGGAGGACGGCGAGCATGGCCTGGGCCACCTTGGGGCCGATCCCGCTGGCCGTCTGCACGAGCACGAACATGTCGCGCTCCTCGGTGTCGGCGAAGCCGTAGAGGGTGAGGGAGTCCTCGCGCACCACGAGCGACGTGGCCAGCCGGGCCTGCTCCCCCAGCCGCAGCCGCGCGAGGGTGCCCGGCGTGCAGTAGACGTGGTGGCCGAGGCCGCCGACGTCGATGACCGCGGAGTCGAGCGAGAGGGCGGCGACCTCGCCGCGCACGTGGGCGATCATCGGACGGACTCCTTCAGCTGGGCCTGCGCCTGCTGCAGGCGGTTCTGCGCTCCCCCGCGCCAGATCTGGCAGATGGCCAGGGCCAGCGCATCGGTGGCGTCGACCGGCTTCGGAGCCTCGGCGAGCCGGAGGAGCCGGACCACCATGGCGGCCACCTGGGCCTTGTCGGCCCGACCGCTGCCGGTGACGGCGGCCTTGACCTCGCTGGGCGTGTGCAGCCGGACCTCGATGCCGTGCCGTGCGGCGACCAGCATGGCCACGCCGCTGGCCTGGGCGGTGCCCATGACGGTGCGCACGTTGTTCTGGGCGAAGACCCGCTCGACCGCGACGACCGCAGGACGGTGCAGCCGGATCGCCTCCTCGAGCCCCTGCTCGAGCCGGTGCAGTCGCTTGGCCGTGTCGAGGTCGGCCGGGGTGCGCAGCACGTCGACGTGGACGAGGTGCAGCGGTCGACCGACCGAGCCCTCGACGACGCCGAGGCCGAGGCGGGTGAGCCCGGGATCGACCGCGAGCACACGCGTGGGAGAACGCATGTTCGAACGATAACCCGCTCCCCCGACGCCCCACCGGACGCCACGCCGACCGACGCGCCTCCCGCCGGCACCGACGACCGATGCCCCTGGCGGACCTACTCCTCGTCGAGCGCGGCGAGCACCTCGTCGCTCATGTCGACGTTGGAGTAGACGTTCTGGACGTCGTCGAGGTCCTCGAGCGCGTCGACCAGCTTGATGACCTTCTTGGCGCCCTCGACGTCGACCGGCACCTCGACCGACGGGACGAAGGAGGCCTCCGCGGAGTCGTAGTCCAGACCGGCGTCCTGCAGCGCGGTGCGGACCGCGACCAGGTCGGACGCCTCGCTGATCACCTCGAACGACTCGCCGTGGTCCTTGACCTCCTCGGCACCGGCGTCGAGCACCGCCAGGAGGATGTCGTCCTCGCCGGCGTCCTGGGCCGGCACCTGCACGACGCCCTTGCGGTGGAACATGTACGCCACCGAGCCCGGGTCGGCGAGGTTGCCACCGTTGCGGCTGACCGCGGTGCGGACCTCCATGGCGGCCCGGTTCTTGTTGTCGGTGAGGCACTCCACCAGGAGGGCGACGCCGCTCGGGCCGTACACCTCGTACGTGATCGTCGTGTAGTCGACGGCGTCCTCGCCGATCCCGCCGCCGCGCTTGACCGCACGGTCGATGTTGTCGTTCGGGACCGACGACTTCTTGGCCTTCTGGATCGCGTCGTAGAGCGTCGGGTTGCCGTCGGGGTCGGGGCCGCCCGTGCGCGCCGCCACCTCGATGTTCTTGATCAGCTTGGCGAACATCTTGCCGCGCTTGGCGTCGATCGCGGCCTTCTTGTGCTTGGTCGTCGCCCACTTGGAGTGGCCTGACATCCCGTGCCCCTTTCCGCGCCACCCTGGCGAGTGGCGGATCCCTACGTCGTCACGAGGTCCAGGAACAGGCGGTGCAGGCGCAGGTCGTCGCCCACCTCGGGGTGGAACGACGTCGCGAGCACCGATCCCTGCCGGACCGCCACGATCCTATCGGCAGCACGGTCCGTCGCGCCCGCCGCGGCACCCGGACCGACCGGGACCGTGGCCAGCACCTCCACGCCAGCACCCGTCTCCTCCACCCAGGGCGCGCGGATGAACACCGCGTGGACGGGGTCGTCGAAGGTCGTGAAGTCGACGTCGGCCTCGAAGGAGTCGACCTGCCGCCCGAAGGCGTTGCGCCGCACCGTGACGTCGAGCCCACCGAAGGTCGTCTGTCCCTCGGCACCGTCGACGAGCCGGTCGGCCAGCATGATCATCCCGGCGCACGTGCCGAACGTGGGCAACCCGTCCGCGATCCGACGGCGGAACGCCTCGGCCACGCCGAAGACGTCGGCCAGCTTGATCATCGTGGTGGACTCCCCGCCGGGGATCACCAAGCCGTCGACGCGGTCGAGCTCCTCCTCGCGACGCACCGTGACGGCCTGGACGCCCAGCGCCTCGAGGGCCTGCAGGTGCTCGCGGACGTCGCCCTGCAGGGCGAAGACGCCGATGGTCGGTGAGCTCACCGGGACAGCGTAGTGAGGCGGCCCGCCGCGCCCGCGTGGCGCCTCACGTGTGCCCGCACCGGACGGCCGCGCCGATGATGAGGATGCTGGCGCGACGCACCGGCGTGGTGGTCGAGGTCGCGGCGACCCAGGTGGGCGAGGACGCGAGCCTGGCCGTCACGACGAGGTCGTAGTTCGTGTTCGTGCCGAGGAGCCCGGTGCCGAGGTCCACCTGGACGGTCGTCCCGGCAGCCTGGCCCGTCCCTGCCGTCCCCGAGGCGACCGCGGTGCCGTTGTCGGTGCGCCGGAGCACCCAGGCGTACTCCTGGTCCGAGGCCACCTGGCTCCAGGTCACGCGGGCGATGTTGCCCAGCACCAGCACCCCGTCGACGTTGGCGCAGACCGGCTGGGCCTGGGAGCCGATCGTGCGGGCGGACGAGGTCGACGCCAGCGTGCCGTCGTCGGTGAACGACGCGTCGGTCGGCACCGCCCGCGAGGACGAGGGCGCCACCGCCAGGGCGACGGCGACCAGCGCGGCCGCGCCGCGACCCGCGGACGACATCGATCGACGGGCGCGGTGCGGGTGAGCTCGCCGGTGGACACCCGCGCGGGAGCCCGCAGGAGCCCCACCACGACCCCAGGGCACCAGGAGCACGAGGCACAGGCCCAGACCTGCGCCGGCGGCGAACCGCCCGGCCGGCGTCCCGACTGCCGCCACGACGTAGCCCGCCGCGGGCACCGACGTCACGACGCGCTCGACCTCGCGGACGTTGTAGGCCTCGGCGTCCGGACGGGCGTTCGCGTCACCCTTCAACGAGAGCACGACCGACGTGGCGTCGACCGGGTCGACGTCGACCACGCGATGGGTGACGCGCACACCGGCGGCGTTGACCACGCTGACGACGTCGCCGACCGCGACCGCCCGCGCCGGGGCCGACTCGGCGAGAGCGAGGTCGCCCGCGGCGATCTGCGGGGCCATCGACCCCGACGTGAAGACGAGGGGCGTGAGCCCGAGCACGTGGGTCGCTACCGCCCACAACAGGCAGAGACCACCCAGGCCGGCCCCCGCCCAGAGGACCGTCTGACGCACGCGTTCCAGCACGACGATCAGCTCAGCTGCGTCGCGGCGAACACGAAGGAGGCGGTGGCCGACGCACCCTGCGCCGCGTTGGCGGTGCCGCTGGGGAGCTCCACGCGGATGCAGACGTTCTCGCTCATGGTCGCTCCGGAGAGCGTGCGCGCCGAGGCGATGACGTCGCTGGGCGTCCCCGACAGCGTGACGTTCGTGACGAGCGCGGTCCCGCCGCAGGTGTTGGTCCTCAGCCCGGAGCTGCTGGGCGTGCCCGCCGACCCGACGGTGACGGTCCACCGGAGGTAGGGGGCGAGCGCTCCCGCCGCGGTCGCCCTCGCCGTGTAGGCGAAGCCGACGGTGCTCGCGGCACGCTGGACCGGGACCGTCACGGCGACGCTCTCGCCCGGGACCATGTCCGTCAGACCGAGCGTCGGCGTGGTCGTGGTGCCCCCTTGACCCGGGAGGTTCCCGGCGACCAGGAGGTCGAGCGAACCCGCCTGGATGGTGCCGACGTCGAGCGCGGCGTCGTCCGTCCACGACGCCATGGTGTTGAGCGAGCCGAGTCCCAGCACGAGCCCAGCGGAGAGAAGGACCCGGACCCGTCCTCGACGCTCTCCCGCCCTGCTCCGCCTCGGCCCGGCGTGCCGGCTCATCGCCCTGCCCTCTCGCGGTCGCGCCGGCGAACCACCAGTGAGGTCCCACCGACGACGAAAGCGGCGCCGAGCAGCAGGATCCACTGCTCGGTCGTCGTGCCCGTGCCGGGGAGGGCCCCGGTGGTCTCCTCGCCCGCCGGCGGGTCGAGATCGGCGTCGATGCCCGATCCGTCGAGATCGGCATCGGTGCCGCCGTCCGCGTCGGCGTCGCTCTCCCCGTCGGTACCGGCGGCGTCGGCCAGCAGCACACGGAAGTCGAGCGCCAGGCGCCGGACCTGGGACTGGTTGGTCGACGTCGGGTCGAACGTCGCGTTCACGTCCACCTCCACGACCCCGTCCTGCTCGATCTCACGCTCGGTGAGGCGGGTGGAGGCGACACCGTTGCGCAGCTCCACCCACGCGCCGCCGTCCGCACGCGCCCGCAGGTCGATGTCGTCGTCGGCGAGCAGGTCGTCCTCGTCCTCGCTGCGGGCCTCGATGGTCAGGGAGGCACCGCTCGGCCCCTCGTTGCGGACGTAGAAGCTCTCCGTCCGCGAGTCACCCGGAACCCACCGCACGTCAGAGTCGAAGAGAGGCGCGTCCAGACCGGACGACCACGTCACCCCGTCGTTGCTGAGCCCGATCTCGTCGGCCGCGTGCGCCACCGACCCCCCGAGGAGCGTCGTCGTCGCGAGGCCGGCGAGCAGCAGTCGGCCGCGCTTCACCGGGCTTCCTCCTTCACGGTCCCGCGACGTGCGGACGCGCCGCGGGCGACGAGGCCGGCGACGACGATCCACGCGGAGTAGAGCAGGAGACCGGCCGCCACGGCGTGGACCGCGGTCTGTCGTTGCGCCGGGTCGAGAGCGGTGTTGAGCCGCCCGAGGTGCGGGACCGCGTACCAGACCCGGCCACGCACCTGCTCCTGACGGACCGGCCGTGCGTCGGACACCTGGTTGGCGTCGCCCCGTGTCGTGAGCACCGCCGTCCCGTCGGCCCTCACCCCCGAGGCCACCACCCGGTGGGTCACCACCGCAGGCTCCCCCGATCGCAGCTGGTAGGTGATCGTGTCCCCGACGGAGATGTCGTCCATGTCGACCGGTCGGACCACCACGAGCGTCCCGGGCGGCAGCTCAGGACGCATGGAGCCGGTCAGGACGGTGTAGGGGGTGGCGCCGACCAGGCGCGGCACGAGGACCGCCGCGACCAGGGCCGCACCGACGCCGAGGATCACCGTCCAGGCCACGACCTGGACGGCGATCCGCCACCACCGGCGCACGGGATCACCGCCGACGATCAGTTCGGGTCGTTCTGCTCGACCGAGACCGTGATGGCGTCCAACGTCGCCGTCACGCCCTGCGTGTCGTTGATGTTCACCGGGTCGGGATCGTCCTGCGCCGTGCCGTAGGGGAACGTGACGCTGATCGTCGCGGTGACGACACCGTCGTTCGCCTCGGTGATCGTGGCCGGCAACGGATCGCCGCCCGCGTCGGCGTAGGTGGCCGCGACCGTCGCGTCGAAGCTGGGGGCGGCCGGGGCCACGGACGTGAACGTGGCGGTGTCGGGCACGACGAGGTCGGCACTCAGGTTGTCACCCGTGGCGACGACCTCGAACTCGCACTCCTTGGAGATCACGTCACCGGGGACGACGAGGTCCACGGTCTGGCCCGCGCTCGCACTGCCGACGGCATAGACCCAGTCGGCGTCGCAGGACTCGTTCAGCAGCTTGAGCTCACCGGAGGTGACGCTCCCGCCGGGAAGGTCGACGGCATCGCTCCAGTACGCCAGCGTCCCGGCGCCACCGAGCAGGAGGACGGCGGCCGCACCTGCGGCCAGCGCACCCTTGGTCGAGTTCTTCATCGCATGCTCCCATGTCTCGAGGCGCGGCGCTCCCTACGCCGGCACGAGGGACGAGCCCTCACCTCGAGCATGCGACGTGCGACCTGCGTCACATGGGAATTCAGGGAAAGTAGGAGACAAATCCCAAAGACCTCGGCGGCTCACCGCCACCGGGTGCGGCTACCAGCCGCGCTCGGCGAGGCGGTGCGGCTCGGGAATGTCGTCGACGTTGATGCCGACCATGGCCTCACCCAGTCCGCGGGAGACCTTGGCGACGACGTCGGGATCGTCGTAGAACGTGGTGGCCTTGACGATCGCCTCGGCGCGCTGGGCCGGGTTGCCGGACTTGAAGATGCCCGAGCCCACGAACACGCCCTCCGAGCCGAGCTGCATGACGAGCGCCGCGTCGGCCGGGGTGGCGATGCCGCCGGCCGTGAACAGCGTGACGGGCAGCTTGCCCAGCTCGGCGACCTCCTTGACCAGCTCGAAGGGGGCCTGCAGCTCCTTGGCCGCCACGTAGAGCTCGTCGTCGCGCAGCGACTGCAGCCGGCGGATCTCGCCGGTGATCTTCCGGATGTGGGTGACGGCGTTGGAGACGTCACCCGTGCCGGCCTCGCCCTTGGAGCGGATGAAGGCCGCGCCCTCGGTGAGTCGGCGCAGCGCCTCTCCCAGGTTGGTCGCGCCACACACGAACGGGACGTTGAAGGCCCACTTGTCGATGTGGTTCGCGTAGTCGGACGGGGTGAGCACCTCGGACTCGTCGATGTAGTCGACGCCCAGGCTCTGCAGCACCTGCGCCTCGGCGAAGTGCCCGATGCGGGCCTTGGCCATGACCGGGATCGAGACCGCCGAGACGATGCCGTCGATCAGGTCCGGGTCGCTCATGCGCGCCACGCCACCCTGGGCCCGGATGTCGGCCGGGACGCGCTCGAGGGCCATGACGGCCACGGCGCCGGCGTCCTCGGCGATGCGCGCCTGGTCGGCGTCGACGACGTCCATGATGACGCCGCCCTTCAGCATCTCGGCCATGCCGCGCTTGACGCGGGCGGTGCCGGTCGACTGGGGGCTGGTGCCGTCGGGGGACGTGGAGGGGGTCTGCTCGTTGCTCACCCCTCGAGTCTATCGGCCGCTCCTGGCGGCCTCGACGACGTCCACCATCCGGCGCCGGTCCACCACCTTGCGACGTGGACGTCCTGCCCTGCGGCCCGCCTCGCGCTCGTGCGCGTCGAGCAGCAGCCAGCCCTCGCGGTCGAGCACACCGGCCGACGCCCGCGGCAGCTCCGGCCGGTCGACGGCCTCGATCCGTCCCTGTGCCACGTCGGAGAGCAGGTGGTTCACGGTCTCGAGCGAGCAGGACTTGTTGGTGCCGATGAAGCCGGACGGACCGCGCTTGGCCCAGCCGACGACGTAGGTGCGCGGAAGCACGTCCCCGCCCGGCACGTCGAGCACGCGTCCACCGACGTTCGGGATGCGATGGGTCAGCGGGTCGAACGGCACCCCCGGGACCGGTGCGGACCGGTACCCCACGGAGCGGAGCACCGCCCGGGTGGGGATCACGTCGTGGTCGCCGGTCGGCGCGGCTGCGACCACACCGTCGGGTCCCGTCGCGAGCCTCGTGCGCGTGACCTCGAGCCCGGCGACGGACCCGTCCCCCAGCACCGCGACCGGTGCGACGAGGAAGCGCAGGACGACGTGCCGTCGAGACGGGTCGGCCTCGGCGACCGTCCCCTCCCGCAGGAGGCGGCTCTTGACGTCGTCCCCGTCCAGCAGCTCGCGCTGCGGCACGACGACGTCGAGGTCGGGGTGGTGCAGCAGCCCGACGAGCTCGGGGACGGTGAAGGCGGCCTGGGCCGGACCGCGTCGCGCCAGGACCTCCACCACCCTCACCCTGCTGACGCGCAGGGCGTCGAGGGCGTGGTCGGCGATGTCGGTGCTCGCGAGCGACTCCGGGTCGCTCAGCAGCACGCGCGAGACGTCGAGTGCCACGTTGCCGTTGCCGACCACCACGATGCGGTCCCCCGTCAGGTCCAGCGGCGCCTGCACGTGGTCGGGGTGCCCGTTGTACCAGGCCACCACGTCCGTGGCGGTCGCGTTGCCGGGCAGGTCCTCCCCCGGCACGTCGAGTCGCCGGTCCACGGCCGCGCCCGTCGCGTAGACGACGGCGTCGTGGGTGGCGAGCAGCTGGTCGTGCGTGACGTCGGTGCCGACCTCGACCCCGAGCTCGTACGCGAAGCCGGGGTGGGACTCGATCTTCTCGAACAGTCGCCCGATGTCCTTGGTGTGCTGGTGGTCGGGTGCGACGCCGGCCCGGACGAGTCCGTGCGGGGTGGGCAACCGGTCGAGCACGCGGACCCGCACCTGACGCTGCTTGAGCAGCTCGTCGGCCGCGTACAGCGCGGCGGGACCGGCACCGACGACGGCGACGCTCAGCCGGCGCGACCCGTCGATGCGCACGACCGGCGGAACCGGCGCCTGCGCCGGTCGGGTCGGGGACTCCAGCCCGTTGCCGACGTCGGAGTCGGCGTGGAACAGCGCGTTCAGCTCGACGAACACGCGCTCGTCGGCCGTGAGTCGCGACTCCGGCTTGATCGCCCCCACCGGGCAGGCCTTCACACAGGCTCCGCAGTCGACACAGGCCTGAGGATCGATGTAGACCATCTCGGCCGTCGCGAAGTCCGGCTCGTCCGGCGTGGGGTGGATGCAGTTGACGGGGCAGGCGAACGCGCAGGCCGCGTCACCGCAGCACGGCTGCGTGACGACGTGGGTCACGGGTCAGACCGGGTCGACCGAGGCGGGGTCCACCGAGGCGGGGTCGGCCAGACGCGCGGGAGGCTCGCTGCGGTAGCGGGCCGGGCGACCGTCGATCTTGAGCCAGCGCCACATGCGCCGCGAGGACCGGGTCATGAGCGTGGACTCCTCGGCCAGCATGCGCACGTCGCTGAACAGCTCGGAGAGGAACACGCGCGACTCCGGGGCCTTCCAGTAGAGCTCCTTGACGACGTCCTTCGGCACGCCCATCTCGGTCCGGAGCTCCTTCGGCGGGACCAGGATGAGGTCGCCCGCGACGCGCATGATGATCGGGAACAACATCGACATGACCCAGCGGTCGACCTTCCCGAGGTTGGGTCCGCTGCGCATGACGTAGGCGTGCGCGAACGAGATGTGCCGCGCCTCCTCCGCCACGTGGATCTGCATGATGCGGCGCATGACCGGCGGGATCGTGGCACCCTCGCGCAGCATCTTCTTCTGCGTGTGGTCGATCGGCTCCTCGCCCGCGAGCACCGCGATGAAGAAGCCGAGCGGGTACCGCGAGGCCATGAGCGGGATGATCCCGTGGATCGCCCGCATCCACCGCGGCATGCCCGGGACGTCGGCGCCGATGCGGTTGATGCACTCCTGGAACATCTGCGTGTGGTGGCACTCCTCCGTGGCCTCGTGGGTGAGGTAGCGGAACTCGGCCGACCCGTTGGGGCGGGAGAAGACGTACTGCATGATGCCGCGGATCAGGAGGTTCTCGAACTGCAGACCGACCTTGAAGATGTTCGCGTAGCGCCACATCCCGATCTCGATCTGCCGCTCGACGGGGAGCGACTTGTACCAGGGGTGGGCACCGAGCGGGTCGGCCTCCGGAAGCACCCAGTGGGCGTCGGTCGGGTCGATCGCGAAGTCCGGGTGGTCCCACGGGACATCGACGAACGCGTCGAAGTGACGGTCGACCGACGCCTGGGACAGCTGGGTCAGCGTGGCCTCGTACTCGCTGCGCGTCAGGGAGGCCAGCGCGTCCTGGGTGCGGTCGAGGTCGTGCTCGTCCATGAGGGTCATACCGCGAGTATGTGACCCGCATCTCTACGTGTCAAGAGCGATGTCACATTCGCGATGTCACGTTCGGTCGAGGACGGTCAGGACTCCGTCCCGGCGGGTGGGAAAGCCTGCCGGTGCACGATCGCCATGCGCTGGAACACGGTCACCAGGCTCGCGAGGGCGAGTGCCCACAGCGTGATCTCGGTCAGGACGGGCAGCCCGAACAGACCGTTCAGACCGGTCATCACCAGGATCGCGACCAGTCGGTCGGCCCGCTCGGCGATGCCGCCCTTGGCCTGCATCCCCAGGCTCTCGGCGCGGGCCCGCGCGTAGGAGGTGAGGTTGCCCAGCACGAGGCAGGCGAGGCTCAGGCCGAGGTAGAGGTCGGCCGGGCCGAGGGTGGTCTCGGCGTCGGCGCGCGTGTAGTAGAGCAGGAGTCCGCCGAACACCGCGGCGTCGCCGACCCGGTCGAGCGTCGAGTCGAGGAAGGCCCCCCACCTCGAGGACTGACCGGACTTGCGGGCCATGTAGCCGTCCATGAGGTCGCTGAACACGAACGCGGTGACCACCATGACGCCGACGAAGAACTGCCCGCGCGGGAAGAACCACAGCGCGCCGGCGCTGACCCCGAGGGTGCCGACGATCGTGACGTGGTCGGGCTTGACGCCCAGCCGCAGCAGCAGGTCGGCCAGGGGCGACCAGATGTTCGTCCAGAACTGGCGGAAACGTTCGAGCATCAGGCGTCGTCCTCGGTCGTGGGCGTCTCCCCCGGCCAGGCGTCGGCCAGGAGGTCGCGGGTGTCCTCGAGCAGCTGCGGGAGCGTCTTGGTCTGCCCGATCACGGTCATGAAGTTGGCGTCGCCGGACCACCGAGGCACCACGTGCTGGTGCAGGTGCTGCGACAGTGAGCCGCCCGCCACTCCCCCGAGGTTGAGCCCGACGTTGAACCCGTGGGGGTTCGAGGCGGCACGGACCGCGCGCAGGGCCTGCTGGGTGAGCGTGGCGACCTCGCAGGTCTCGTCCTCGGTGAGGTCGGTGTAGTCGGCCACGTGCCGGTTCGGGACCACCATCAGGTGCCCTGGGTTGTACGGGTAGAGGTTGAGGACCACGAAGCAGTGGGTCCCCCGGTGCACGACGAGCTCGGACTGGCGGCCGCCGGAGGCGATGCGGCAGAACGGGCAGGAGTCGTCGGGCTCGGGCTCCTCGCCCCGCACGTAGGACATGCGGTACGGCACCCAGAGGCGCTCCAGGCGGTCGTCGGCAGTCACCCGCACAACCTATCGGCCGGGCTTGCTCAGCCGTGGCGCACCGTCCACGTGGCGCGCGAGACGACGACGGGTTCCAGCCCACCCCCGATGCCCGGCGAGTAGACGACGACCCGGTACTTCCGGGTCCCACGCGCACCGGGAGCGGTGAGGCGGACCTTCCCGGCACTCGAGATGGACCGCTCCAGCCCGGCAGGGTCCCAGCCGGACCGAGGGTTCCAGTACTGCAGCTCGGCCTTCAACCCGGCCCCGTCCTGGATGGTGACGGTGCGGGAGACCGGTCGGTGGGCACGCACCTTCGTCGTGCGCGCAGGGAACGAGATGCGGGGCAGGAACCGGACGTCGAGCGAAGCACGGCTCGACTGCTCGGTCGGTGTCGCCGCGAGGACGAGGGTGAATCGGCCTCGGCCGGTCATGGTGTGCGGTTGGGAACCGCTGCGCACGGACGCGGCTCGCGTCAGCACCACGTCCGGCAGCTGCCGCGTGGTGGTCGAGAACGACGGCGTGAAGCGCACCCCGACCGACCGGGCGGGGGGGGGGGGGGGGGGGGGGGGGGGGGGGGGGGGGGGGGGGGGGGGGGG